>JAHFPR010000260.1:0-883 GCA_023269645.1 Alphaproteobacteria bacterium
AAAATGGCCGGACATATGGGCGACGTGCGCGTCACCACGCAGAATCTGGAAGTGATTTCCACCTTGAAGGATGAAGGCATTATCGCGGTGAAAGGCGCGGTTCCCGGTGCGAAAGGCAGCTACGTATTCATCAGCGATGCGGTGAAGGCGCGGAAGCAGCCGGAAAATCTCCCCTTCCCTGCTGGTCTTCTGAATACTGGCACGCCTGCGGAAGCAGCTCCCGCAATCCAAACCAGTGCGGAATAAGGTAATTCTATGAAAATCAACATCATCACACTTGATAACAAGCAGGGCGAACCCGTTACGCTCAACCAGGATATTTTTGGCCTGGAGCCGCGCAAGGATATTTTGCACCGTGTCGTGGAATGGCAACGCGCCAAGAGGCGGGCGGGAACGCATAAAACCAAGCAACGTGGCGAAGTGCGCGGCACGACCAAAAAACCGTTCAAGCAGAAAGGCACGGGTCACGCGCGCCAGGGCAGCTTGAAAGGCCCGCACCAGATCGGCGGCGGCATTGCCCACGGCCCGCAGGTTCGCAGCCATGCGTACAGCCTTCCGAAAAACATCCGCAATCTCGGCCTGAAATGCGCACTTTCGCTGAAAGCCAAGGAAGGCAAGCTGCGCGTGTTCGATACGCTGGTTGTCCAGGATGCGAAAACGGGCGAAATGGCAAAAAAGCTGGAAGCACTCGGTATTTCCTCCGCATTGTTCGTGCGTGGCGATAATCCCAAGGACGCATTCTACAATTCCATCCAGAACATTCCGTACATGGATCAGATTCCGGTGATCGGCCTGAACGTGTATGACATTCTGAAGCATGACGAAATCGCATTGACGACCCATGCACTCAAAGCATTAGAGGAGCGCCTGAAATGAGCAAGGC
>JAHFPR010000260.1:893-2047 GCA_023269645.1 Alphaproteobacteria bacterium
AACGAAAAAGAACGTGGTGAAGAATGCTCCCATCCGGGATGTGTTTTACGATGTTATCCGTATGCCGGTGGTGACTGAAAAATCCACCGCGCAGGGCGAGTTCAACAAGGTGACCTTCAAGGTGCGCCCGGATGCGGATAAGGCCGCCATTAAACAGGCGGTAGAAGCCTTGTTCGGCGTAAAAGTCACGGGCGTAAACACGATCAACCAGATGGGAAAAACCAAGCGGTTCCGTGGCAATCTTGGTCGCCGCCCTGATTTCAAGAAAGCCGTGGTGACCCTCGCCGAAGGCGAAACGATTGATGTGATGGGAGGCATTAAATAATATGGCATTAAAAAATTACAATCCTACGACAGCCTCCATGCGTGGTACGGTGCTTATCAACCGTTCTGAGCTTTATAAAGGCAAGCCGGAAAAATCCCTGACGGTCGGTATCACGAAATCCGGTGGTCGGGATAATTTTGGACACATCAGCTCACGGCATCGCGGCGGCGGGCACAAACGCAAGCTCCGTGTGATTGATTTTAAGCGCGATAAGTTCGATGTAGTGGCTACCGTGGAGCGGATTGAACATGATCCGAACCGCACGGCGCACATCGCGCTCATTAAGTACGCAGATGGTGAACTTGCCTATATCCTCGCGGCGCAGCGTATGCAGCCTGGTGACAAAGTGGTTTCCGGCGAACGTGCGGATATTGTTCCCGGCAACGCAATGCCGCTGAAAAATATTCCGGTTGGAACCATCGTGCATAATGTAGAGATGAAGGCTGGCAAGGGTGGACAGATCGCCCGTTCGGCAGGCAGCTATGTGCAGCTTACCGGCAAGGATAGTGGTTTTGCCCTGCTGCGTTTGAAATCCGGCGAAGTGCGCAAGATTTCAGCAGATTGCATGGCGACCATCGGCGCGGTATCCAACCCGGATCACCAGAACCAGAAAATCGGCAAGGCCGGGCGCGCACGCTGGCTTGGCAAGCGTCCGCAGAGCCGTGGTGTTGCAATGAATCCAGTGGATCATCCGCACGGTGGTGGTGAAGGAAAAACCTCCGGTGGCCGTAATCCGGTGACCCCGTGGGGCAAGCCGACGCGCGGCTACAAAACCCGGCAGAAAAAGAAGCCGAGCAACAAGTTTATCGTCAGCAGAACGAAGAAGTAA
>JAHFPR010000261.1 GCA_023269645.1 Alphaproteobacteria bacterium
GACATCGAACAGCACCGCTACGCCGCTCCCCGCCAGATGCCAGATCGCACTCCCCACTCCGATGGCGGCGAGCAGTGCGATGAGCAGGGAAATATCCTTTCCGCCCGCGTTACCCCACTTCCGCCAGGCCAGGTACGCAGCGATCAGAAACGCGATGTTGGAGATAACATCCACCGGCTCCGCCCACAGGCCTGGCATTCCCGCGCGCTCGCAGTAGCCATCCAGATGGGTGAGGGTGGTTTCGGGCATGGTCATTGTGTCAACAGCAGCGCAATGATTTGCTGCGTAGCTTTCAATGCGCCCGCCGGAGCTTTGGTGATATACTGTACTTCGCGGGCGCGCCAATCCTGATTCTTCACGTGGTCGGCCAGCACTGCGCCCTCGATTTTTCCGGCTTTAACAGGAATCTCGAACGGATAGCCCCTCACTTTACTGGTAATCGGGCAGGCCAGCATCAGTCCGCTCCGGTTATAATCCGTGCTCGACACCACCAGCGCGGGACGATGGCCACGTTGTTCCGAACCGGCCTGCGGCGTAAAATTCAGCCAGACAATATCGCCCTTTCTGGGGATGTAATTTCCAGCTACCAAATTTCATTACCCTCAACATCGGGTTCATCGGCAACCCTGTCCGGGCGGTTATCCGCCGTGATCCTGGAGGTCATCCCTTTCAGATCCAGGTTCCCCGCCATTGTTTCAAGCGAAATTGCCTCAAGCGGGGAAAGCACAAGCCTGCCGCGCTCCAGCAGCACTTCCATGCGCGAGCCGGAGGTGATGCCGAGCTTTTTCGCCAATGCTTTGGGAATCCGAACCCCCAGGCTATTGCCCCAGCTGCTAACTTGCGTTTCCATAGCAATACCTTTTTATGTATATCCTTAGTATATACATTCGCCAAGGGCTTGTAAAGGGCGATCACGCAAAATGCGAGTTCGCCATCTGCAACAGCCGCTCCCGGCGGTTGACGTTGCGGATGAGTTGCTGCATCAGCAGGTAGACCAGCAGCGCGTTGCAGCCGTGCCACAGGAAATGCGTTCCCGTAGGGAGTATCCCGCACACCGCGTTATCCACCGACCGCAGGAACAGCGAAATCACTCCCGTCAGTGCCGCCAGCAGAAACATCCGCGAGGATGGCCGCCGCTTCATGTTCAGGTACAGCGCGATCATGATGAGGGCGGTCATGCTGGAGAGGTAGCCGATGGAATCATTGAACGCGTGCGGAAACTGGTGCACCAGCATATAGGTGCTGCCTGCGTAGGCGAGGTAGCAGACGATGGTCTGGAACCAGTTGCAGTGCGCGATGCGGAACATGGCACTGAAAAAATAGACGTTGATGAAAATCACGATGAACGCAATATCCGCCAGTTCCGTATATTCTCCGGGCATGGTGTGAAAGGTGAGGCTCGCCGCGCCGATGCAGAATACGAGGCCGAGCAGAAGCTGCACATCCCAGATGATTTTTCCGTGGAGCTTCGGCTGTTTGCGATAGAAGCGCACCAGCGCGAGGCCTACGAACAGGAACAGGAAACTGGTAAGCGCGTTGAGAGGTTCAGCGAGAAATCCGGCTGCGGTGCGCTCGCATAGCCCATATGCGTGATCGAGGCCGCTGTGCTCGATGCTGGTGGTGGCTACGCCGCCGGATATGTCACCCATAAATCCTTACCTCAACCTGAATTATAACCCGAAATAAACGAAAAAGCCAGCATTTCCGGGGGCTTCCATGCTGCGGGGCAGCATTTGCACAGGTTTCAGGAAGAGGTTTCAGGTTTCAGCAAAGGCCGCCTTGCTGAAACCTCTTCCTGAAACCTGAAACCTGTGCTAAGCACCCACATGACTGAAAACAAGATCATCATCGGCAAGGAGGAGTGGCTTTCGCTGCCGGAGCTTGGCCTGCCCGCCATCAAGGCGCGGGTGGATTCCGGCGCGAAAACCTCGTCGCTGCACGCCTTCAATATCCATCCGTATGAAGAGAATGGCCGCCAGTTCGTGAAGTTCGAGGTGCACCCGATCCAGAATAACCGCCTCGTCACCAAGCACTGCACGGCGGAGG
>JAHFPR010000262.1 GCA_023269645.1 Alphaproteobacteria bacterium
GAAGAAAAACAAGGATTAAGACATTGGGCAATTATTCCCTTGAAGCAAGCCCCCCCCCCGTCATTCCCCGAATTTTTGCACAGCAAAAATTATAGGGGAATCTATCGGGCAGCATACCCAGTATCGGGATGGATCGCCCTATAATCGCTACGCGATTCAGGCGATGACGGCTTTACCTGTTTCAAGGGGAATAATTGCGAAACATTGTCACCCCGCAGAGCGTAGCGATTGCGGGGTGACAACCCTGTTAACGGAGCGGTTATGAGTGAAGATGCATTTATCAATGGCGTATTGCATATTGCAAAAGAACGAAAATACCCTGTGAAAGTTAATAGGGAAGGATTCCATCAGATAGATTTTGGACATAAGCAATTGCATGAGGGACATTTAAGGAAACTCTATCAAACCATGCTCAAGAACATTCCGTCGTTGATTGAAGAAATCGCTCCCGGAAGACCATGTGCCCATAAGCCGACACGGGAAATTGTTGATCAGTTGTTAAGTGGCAGAGATTAAACAAATCACCGAAATCTGCCGTCCGTAATCCGGTTCTTTCCGGTGCGTCGTGCGGCGGAAGCTGAAGAAGCGTTGCGCATCCGGGTACGTATCGTGGGGCAGGGTATCCACCTGCGCGAGGCCAGCTTCCCGCAGGCGCGAGGCCGCATAACCCGGAAGATCGAACAGGAAACACCCGTTGTTTTGGGAAGGCCAGCCGCGTGGCGAGGGAATGAACCAGCGCGCGCTGGCTTCGGAGTGTTGCAGGAAATTCTCCCGGAACTCCGTGCCCACCTCATAGGAAGCCTGATGGATGCACGGCCCGATGGCGGCCACGATGCGTTCGCGTTTCGCGCCCAGATTTTCCATCGCCGCCACGGTCGCCTCCAGCACACCGCCGAGCGCGCCTTTCCATCCCGCGTGCGCCGCGCCGATGATCTTTGCTTCCATATCCGCGAACAGCACGGGCGCGCAATCGGCGGTGAGGATGCCGAGTGCCAGGCCGGGGGTTTTCGTGACCATCGCATCCGCCTGCGGCGGTTGCTGCCAGGGCGCGGTAACTGTTACCACGTGTGCGCTGTGAATCTGGTAGAGGGTGTTGAGTGCGACGGATGACGGGATAGGAAAATTCCGGTCATCCATCATCTGCATCAACACACGCATCCGGTTCTCCGCCACTGCCTCCGGCTTATCCCCCGAACCCGGCCCGCAATTGAGCGAAGCGTAAATACCCTCACTCACCCCGCCCTCGCGCGTGAAGAATCCGTGGTGGACGGAGGGAATATTTTTTAATCGTGCAGGGGTAGATTCCCCGCCGCTTGCGGCGAAGAAGGAATTTACCCCGTCCATACCCCGCTCCCTGGGGCGGGGTATGTTGATCAATGCGGAAATCAGCATGACGGGAATCCGGCGGGGGGTGGGGCATCGGGAGGCGTGATCGCCAGGCATCGGAACAGCGTACCCATTTCCTCCGGCGCGGCGAGGCGATGCATCTCCATGCGGATTTTTTCCTGCCGGGCGGGCGGGGCCTTTTTGCAGAGCAGATCGGCGCGCAGCGCGATCCCCATGTCCTTCAGCCACGCGCTTTGCGTGATGGAACCATGAGCGCAAGCACCCGCCTGCCGCGCCACTTCCGCCAGCGCGGCGAAATCCACGTGCGCGGTGAGGTCGGCCTTGCCGGGGGTTTCCAGTGGATTATGGTAACGATGCCTGGCTACGGATTGGAACGTATCACCGCTTCCTTCGCTGTAGCCGTAATCTATGATAAGTGCCGCGCCGCCATGCCGCACGATGTGGGCAGCGATGCGCCGCACGAGGGTGAGGCTATCGGGCGAGGTTTCTATCGTTGTCATCCTGAGCGCAAGCGAAGGATCTCCCGCAATTTGAGATTCTTCGCTACGCTCAGAATGACAATATCCCCACGCCAGGTTTCCTTCATTATCCAGCGTCACCACCCGCTCCTCCCAGCCGTTATCGGTATGCCGGAACTGGTGGATGGGAAGCGCGTCAAAAAACTCGTTGGCG
>JAHFPR010000263.1 GCA_023269645.1 Alphaproteobacteria bacterium
GTCTGGTAATCATGCTCCCCTATGCCGGGGCGCATTTTCACTTCCTTGATATGGACGACGATCTGCTTCTTTTTGGCTTCTTTCTTTTTCTTCTGCATTTCGTAAATATACTTTCCGAAATCCAGGAATTTGCACACGGGCGGGGCTGCGGTCGGCGAAACCTCCACCAGATCCAGCCCGGACTGAGCCGCCATAGCGATGGCATCCCTTACCGGCATCACGCCAAGCATTTCACCATTCTGGTCTATTACGCGCACGGTGGGGGAACGAATTTCCTCATTCACGCGTGCCTTATCTTCCGGTTTAGCTATGCGACTTCTCCATTTCAAAAGTTGAGTGATCAGAGTTGAGAGTTGAGAGTTGAGAGTTGAGTGATTTTTCCGCTTTTCTCAGCGAGGGCGCGAATCAACCCGCTCAACATTTTTGCCAACTCATCCGTAGAATTCAGAACAGCCGCTACGGCTTCTCCCCCTACGAATTCCAGCCTCTCGGCAATCATTATCTGCGTTTCCGTTTCCGCAAGCGAACCATATGCAATGTTACAGAACCGGATAAATTCTGCAGTAGATTTTCTTGAACTTCCTTCCGCAATATTGGAGGGAATGGAAACCGCGGCCTTTCGAATCTGGCTGGTAAGCCCAAAGCGTTCATCCGCCGGGAAAGAGGCACTTATTTTATAGATATGCTCCACCATATTCATGGCTTTTTGCCAGACCAGCAAATCTTTGTAATTCTTTACTTCGCTCACAATCCTGATCCCAATCCACTCAATTCTCAACTCTAACCACTCGACTCTTGGAACGTATTTCCGCCGCCAGTGTAGCGATTACCGCGTCAAGCGCAAGGGTTTCCTGCTTCTCCGAGCCGAGGCGGCGGAGGGATGCTGTCCTCTCCTGCGCTTCCCGCATTCCCACCGCCAGAATCACCGGCACTTTCGCCAGGGAATGCTCACGCACCTTATAGCTGATTTTCTCATTGCGGAAGTCGGATTCAACGCGGATACCCGCCGCTTTAAGCGCAGCCACTACTTCTTCGGCATAGGAGTTCGCATCCGTTACCACCGTGGCCACCACCACCTGCACGGGCGCAAGCCACAGCGGGAATTTCCCCGCATATTGCTCAATGAGGATGCCGATGAACCGCTCAAACGAGCCGAGAATCGCGCGGTGCAGCATCACCGGGCGATGTTTTGCGCCGTCTGCCCCGATATATTCCGCGTCCAGCCGCTCCGGCAGCACGAAATCCACCTGCAGCGTGCCGCACTGCCAATCCCGCCCGATGGCATCGCGCAGCACGAATTCCAGCTTCGGGCCATAGAACGCACCCTCGCCGGGATTCATGGTATATTCCAGCCCCGTAGCTTCGATGGCACTGCGCAGCGAACCCTCCGCCTTGTCCCAGGTTTCATCCGTGCCCGCGCGCTTGGCGGGGCGGTCGGAAAACTTCACGCGCACTTCAGTGAAACCCAGATCCTTATACACTTCCTGAAGCAAGCCGCAGAACGCTTTGGTTTCAGAGGTAATCTGTTCCTCCGTGCAGAAAATATGCGCGTCGTCCTGCGTGAAGCCGCGCACACGCATCAGTCCGTGCAGCGCGCCGCTCGGCTCATTGCGGTGGCAGGAGCCGAACTCCGCCATGCGGAACGGCAGGTCGCGGTAGCTTTTTGTACCCTGCTTGTAAATCTGCACATGGCACGGGCAGTTCATGGGCTTGATGGCGAGTGTGCGTTCCTCGTCCGATTCCGAGGTGAACATGGCCTCGCGGAATTTCTCCCAGTGGCCGGATTGCTCCCACAATTTGCGATCCACCAGAATCGGTGTGCGCACTTCCTTGTAATCATGCGCGGCGAGTTTCTCGCGGATGTAATTTTCCAGCGCACGGTAAAGTGCCCAGCCGTTCGGATGCCAGAAAATCGAGCCGACGGCTTCCTCCTGCACGTGAAAAAGCTCCATCTCGCGCCCCAGCTTGCGATGGTCGCGCTTCTCCGCTTCCTCCAGCCGTGTGAGGTATGCGGCGG
>JAHFPR010000264.1 GCA_023269645.1 Alphaproteobacteria bacterium
GATTTCGCCAGCGGCATCAAATCGCTGATGCGGCAGGATCCAGACGTGATTTTTGTCGGCGAAGTGCGCGATATGGAAACCGCCACGATGGCCATGCGCGCCTCCATGACCGGCCACCAGGTTTACACCTCGCTGCATACCAACGATGCTATCGGCGCGATTCCGCGATTGATTGACATCGGCGTACAGCCCAGCATCCTGGCGGGGAATATCAATATGTGCATCGCGCAACGGCTGGCGCGCAAGCTCTGCAAGTGCAAGGCAAAACGCGCACCCACACCGCAGGAGGTAAAAGTGCTCGGCCTCACGCCGGAAGATGAAGTGTGGGGCAGAGTGGGGTGCGATACCTGTTACCATACGGGGTATAAGGGGCGTATCGCCATTTCCGAACTCATCCTGGTGGATGAAGGGCTGGACGAACTCATCGCCCAGGGCGCGAGCAAGGCCGAAATGATGCGCCATATGAAAAAGAAAGGCTTTATCCCTATGGCCGATGACGGCATCGCCAAGGCGAAAAAAGGTATCACCGATCTGGAAGAACTTATCACCACGATTAACTTGACGGATAGATTGTGAGGAACAGGTTTCAGGAGCAGGTTTTAGTAGTAATCTGTATCCATACAAATTTGTTCCTGAAACCTGTTCCAGAAACCTGTTCCTGAGAATACCATGCCCACCTATAAATACACCGCCATTGATGCCGCCGGAAAATCAGCGAAAGGCAAGCTGACCGCCGCCAATGAGCTTGATCTTGAGGAACGGATACAGGCCATCGGCCTCACCCTCATGAGCCATAAGGCCGTCAAAGCCAAGAAAGGTCGCTTCTTTTCCAAGGTAAGCACAAAGGAACTCATCATGTTCTGTGTGCATCTGGAACAACTCGACAGGGCGGGCGTACCCCTGCTGGATGCACTGGCTGATATGCGCGATTCCGCCGACTCCCCGAAATTCCGCGACATCATGGCGGATATTTACGAATCGGTGAAGGGCGGCGAGATACTCTCCACCGCGCTCTCCAAGCGCAAGGAGGTGTTCAACGACGTATTCATCGGCCTGGTGAAGGCGGGAGAGAAAACGGGTAATATGTCCGGTGCGTTCGCGCACCTTGCACATCATCTGAAATGGAACCAGGACATCAAACGCTCGGTGCGCAAGGCACTCACCTACCCCATCACGCTGGTGGTGGTGATGACGGGCGTGGTAACCATGATGATGCTGTATGTGGTTCCGCAGCTTGTGAGCTTCCTCAAATCGCAGGGGTTCGACCTGCCCTGGTATACGCTGTGGCTTATTGCGTTTTCCGGCTTCATGGCCAATTACTGGTGGGCGGTTTTAAGCATCCCCCCCATTTCGGTGATGATTTTTTTCATGTTCTACCGGGCATCATCGAAGGTGCATTACGTGGCCGACAAAATATTCCTGAAAACCCCCTTTCTCGGCCCCGTGATCCTGAAGATCAACCTGGCGCGCTTCTCGCACTTTTTCTCGATTACCTTCTCCAGCGGCATCGGGGTTCTGGAATGCCTTTCCACCGCACGGAACGTCGTCGGCAGCCATGTGATGAAGGAAGCCATCCAGTTTATTATCCAGAACGTGTCGGACGGCTCCTCCCTCACCCGCTCGATTTCAGCAACACAGCGGTTCCCAAGCCTGGTGATACGGATGTTCAAGGTCGGTGAGGATAGCGGCAATATGGAGGAAGCACTGAACAACATCAACTTCTTCTATGACCGCGAAGTGCAGGATTCCATCAACCGGATGATCGCCGTGCTGCAACCGATGTTGACTATTGTCATGGGCGTTGTAATGTTCTGGGTGATCGCTGCGGTCTTCGGCCCGCTGTATCAGAGCTTCAAACATATCGCGGCATGAGTTGGGAAGGCACATTGGCATCGTTCAAGAAAAATAAACAGAGGTTTGTCCTTTCCGTGGGGGATGAGGGGGCGATTCTGACTCTTTTTGAGAAGAACACGCTGCTGAAGCGCATCTTTATCACCTCCCCTTCTTCCTCCGAA
>JAHFPR010000265.1 GCA_023269645.1 Alphaproteobacteria bacterium
ACGGTTCCGGTTGATGTAGGTTTCCAGATCCGCCAGAGCGTATTTCTTGCGCTTGCCCACCGGCACGAAAGAAATATGCAACGCGCGGAACATCTTTTCCCCTACCCCCAGCAGCTTCATTGCTTCCTGCTTGGAATAGAGAAGTTTCTGTTGTGTTGCCTGCGCCATACAGACAACGTAATATAATAAAAGATATTATTCAATATAATTTCTTATATTGCATTCTCCACTCATGCGGCTCCAAAAATATACTATTCCATATTCCTTTTCCGTTCCGGCGGGCGATTTCCTGATCGTTTGTATATTGCCCGCTGCCCATGAACGCTACCGCCCAGCCTTGAGTCACCATCGCGCGGTTGATGTTCTTTCCGCCCGGCAGTTCACAGGTGGCCAGCAGGCGGTGGTATTTATCCAACTTGTCCCACCGGCAGGAAACCTGCTTACCCTTCACCATCCTGATCAGCGCGACCTTTGCCAGCCCACCGCAATTCCATTGCTTGCCCGCTGTGGTACAGCGTTGTTTCAACTCCGGCGCATCAATCCCCACCAGCCGGATTTTATGCCCCTCCACGGTAATCGTATCGCCATCATGCACCCACGCCTTGCCGGTGATGGTTTCCTCCGCCCACGCGGGGAAAGAAAACATCACCGTCAGCGCCATCCATGCCGCCAGGTTACGCCGCCGCACCCTTCACCGCCTCGCGCCAGCCTTTGCGCTGGTAGTGATTGCAGAGAATACGGCGGGCATAGAAAGCATAAAGGATGTTGCTTGCCCCCATCGTGCAGAGCGCCAGCATCAGCGAAGCGACGGTGTGCGTCCAGATGCCCTTGATGGCGAAATAGATAGGCGCGGCCAGCAAGGTGCAGAGCCACGCATTATCCGGCCTGAACGACTCCTTGTAACCGTTTTCGGGATGTTCAAAGGTGATGGTTTTCACGGCCATAGCTATACTCTTTTACCGATCCAGATAACCTTGCCGGCTACCCGTATATCTTCGGGGTTCACATCTTCCACGGGGCTGTAAAGCGGGTTGTCGCTGATGATGGTGGCCGTCTTACGCACCGGATCCACCCGCACACGCTTCACCAGGCACATATCCTGATAGACCACCACGAAAACCCCATCGCAGCGCACCTGCCGTTGCGACATATCCACCAGCACGGTGTCATCGTTGGAAAGGGTGGGTTGCATCGAATCTCCCTGCACACGAATCACCGCCAGCTTGTGGATTGGTGCATGGGTGATCGAGCGCAACCAGTCCGTGGAAAAGCTGGTGTGGTACAGTACGTTTTCCACCTCCACCACCGCGCCGCTGCCCGCCGAACAGGTGACATCGTACACCGGAATCTTGGTGAAATCCTCGCGCTGTTCCCACGCGGCAATGGCCTTCACATCATCGGCCTCCTCACTCTCCGGCAATAACTGCGACTCCGAAACTGCCAGCAGCATGGCGAGCTTGCGGCGATCATCGCCATCCAGCTTTCTCGGCACTCCGCTTTTGATGTGCTTTTGTAGGTAGGCAGGGCTTTTGTCGAGCGCCGCCGAAAGGGATTTCATATCCCACTTCGGATGTTCCTCGATCAGTTTGTTCAGTCGTTCGCGGTATGCGTCCATGAATGCAATATACCTTTCAGTATATTTTTTGCAATCGGAAACTGTGGCATTTTTACAATATACTAAAGGAGAGCGTGTTATACTTTTTTATATTGACTAATATAATTTTGTATATTATCCCTTGATTCCATGAGGCAGGAAGATTTCAGGTTGGCGGTGGAGAAGTTTCTGGAGCGTTCGGGCATGAAGCCCACCGCCTTCGGAAAGTACGCCGCCAGGGATAGAAATTTCGTGTTCAAGCTACGCAGCGGGAAGGGCTGCGGCCTCAAGAAAGCGGAGCGGGTGATCGACTTCATCGAGAAGAACGCCGCGCTTAACCTAAAAATTAAGGAACCTATGGAGGGGAACCATGAAGCAACCGCAGAAATTGCCGCGCAATGAACGCCGGAAACTGAC
>JAHFPR010000266.1 GCA_023269645.1 Alphaproteobacteria bacterium
CAGATTGCCGCTAATGATAGCGGCCTCGCGGCTATTACGGAATTGTTTACCGGCCCTACCGTTATCACCTACTCTACAAACGTGGTGGCAGCGGCAAAGACCGTGGTAGACTATGCCAAAAATAACGAGAAGCTCGTTATCGTTGGCGGCGTGGCGGATGGCAAAGCACTGGATGAGGCCGGGGTGAGAACCCTCGCCAGCACCCCGTCGCTTGACCAGTCCCGCGCGAAACTTGTCGGGCTGTTACAAGCTCCGGCGAGCCAGCTCCTCCGGCTGCTGCAAACTCCGGGTGGGCAGGTGGTGCGTGTTATCGCCGCCCATGCGAAGCAAGAATAGGAATTAATTTTTTACTTTAACTTTTTAATTTAACTGAAGGATATAGTATCATGGCTGCCAATCTCACAAAAATCGTAGACGATCTCTCCGCCCTCACCGTTATGGAAGCTGCGGATCTCTCCAAGCTGCTGGAAGAAAAGTGGGGCGTTTCCGCCGCCGCTCCGGTTGCTGTTGCCGCCGCCGGTGGTGCTGCCGCTAATGACGCGGCTGCGGATCAAACCGAATTCGACGTTATCCTGAAGGATGCGGGTGCAAACAAGATCAACGTGATCAAGGAAGTGCGCGCCATCACCGGCCTCGGCCTGAAAGAAGCCAAGGATCTGGTAGAAGCCGCTCCGAAGCCGGTAAAAACCGGCATTTCCAAGGAAGATGCCGCGAAGTTCAAGCAGGTGCTTGAAGCCGCTGGCGCAACCGTTGAAGTGAAGTAATAACACTACGCTTGCTTAGAAGTCGGTAGGCGGTGGTCGGTGGTCGGTGGCATTTCCTGCCGCAGACTATGGCTACCGACTACCGACTATAATGCCTTTTACGCCAATCCACCTGGGAACACACCACATGGTACACTCGTTCACTTCGCGTAAACGTATCCGCAAAAGCTATGGCCGCCACCGCAGCGTAGCACCCATGCCGCACCTTATCGAGATCCAGAAAAATTCCTACGCCGAGTTCCTCCAGGCGGGCGTTCCGGCAGAAAAACGGAAGGACGCAGGCTTGCAGTCCGTGTTCAAGTCCGTATTCCCGATTCAGGATCATGCGGGCACAGCCACGCTGGAATTCGTGAAATACGAGTTGGACGAGCCGAAATACGAAGTGGATGAGTGCATTCAGCGCGATCTTACCTTCTCCGCACCCATCCGTGTTACCATGCGACTGATCGTGTGGGATGTAGATGCCGAAACCGGCAGCCGCGAGATTCAGGGCATCAAGGAACAGGACGTTTATGTAGGCGATCTGCCGCTGATGACCTACGACGGCACGTTCATCGTCAACGGCACAGAGCGCGTAATCGTTTCCCAGATGCACCGCTCGCCTGGCGTATTTTTCGACCATGACGACGGAAAATCGCATTCCTCCGGCAAATACCTCTATTCCGCACGGGTGATTCCCTATCGCGGTTCGTGGCTGGATTTTGAGTTTGATGCGAAGGATATGCTCTATTTCCGCATTGATCGTCGCCGCAAGCTCTATATCCCCAGCCTGCTCCGCGCACTGGGTCTTTCCACGCAGGAAATTCTGGATACCTATTACGGCAAGGCTTCGCTGGAACGCGCTACGAAAGGCTGGGCACTTCCGTTCGACCCCGCGAAATACCGCACCACCATGCTCCTCCACGCCCTTGTGGATGCAAAAACCGGGAAAACTGTGCACGAAGCTGGCGAAAAAATCACGCCGCGCAAGGCCAAAAAGCTCGCGGAAGACGGCCTCAAGGATATTCTGCTTTCCGCTGATGAGCTTGGTATGTTCTATGTTGCGCAGGATGTGCTGGATTCCAAAACGAAGGACATCCTGATCGCAGCCGGCAGCCCGCTTTCGGAAGATGCGCTGGCACTGGCGGATACCGCTAAGGTGAAATCGGTTTCCATTGTGGATATTGATCCTACCTCCGGCCCCTATTTGCTGCAGTCTATGGTGGCGGATAAAAACACCACGCGCGATGAAGCCCTGATTGAAAT
>JAHFPR010000107.1 GCA_023269645.1 Alphaproteobacteria bacterium
AGCTGAACTTCTAGGTTCGATAATAAGGGGGGCAAGGCTGGCCTCAGCCCTGCCCCTCCTGAGGAAACTCAGGCCTAAGGAAAGGGCGTTCTCCCCAACAGGAGAACGCCCTTTCTGCTTTTCATAAGGAGAAGGTGGAGGACAATCCACAAACCCCTTGCCTTATGCGGGATTACTGGAGTACATAGCTCGGTGATGTTTTCCAACCTTCCTGTGGGGTATATATGCGAACGCAACGGAATTTCCTTGTTTCCCTGATGCTCTTGATCCTTGCCGGGATTGGGGTTTCTGCCTGCCACGGCCCGAATACAGCGCAAGAATACCCGCAAAGCCCGGAAGACATACGCGATGCGAAACGCGGCAAACTGACCGGGGAAGAAGGGATTATTGTCGTGGGGCACGGCCATCACAAGGCGGACAAGGGTGGTTCGGGCGTGGGAGTGAACAGTTTTCTGTGGCGCGCCTCGCTGGATACGATTTCCTTCATGCCGCTGGCACAGGTGGATCCGCATGGCGGGGTCATCATCACGGATTGGTATGAGAACCCGGATTCGCGCGGCGAGCGGTTCAAGCTGACCGTGCTCATTCTCGGCACAGAATTGCGGGCGGATGGGGTTCGCGTTTCCGTATTCCGCCAGAAACAGGCTGGCGGCGGCTGGCAGGATGCCTCGGCGGATGCGAAAGTCGGGCGCGATCTGGAGGATAAAATCCTCACCCGTGCGCGTGAGCTGAAAGTGGCCAGCCGCACCGATGACTGATTCCTCTGCACCGCCGACTGCCTACCACGCCGCCTCTCTGGAGCGGCATTGGCAAAAAGCATGGGATGATGCCGGGCTGTTTGTCACAAAATCCGCAGGTGAAAAGGATTATTACGTTCTCGAAATGTTCCCCTACCCCAGCGGGAAAATCCATATGGGGCACGTGCGGAACTACACAATCGGGGATGTGGTGGCGCGCTTCCGGCGGATGCAGGGCTACAACGTGTTGCACCCGATGGGGTGGGATGCGTTCGGCCTCCCCGCCGAGAATGCCGCGATCCAGAAGGGCGTACATCCCGCCGCGTGGACGCACCAGAATATCGCGCATATGCGCGGGCAGCTTCAATCCATCGGGCTTTCCTATGATTGGGCACGGGAATTCGCCACCTGCGACCCCTCCTATTACCGCCATGAACAGCGGATGTTCCTCGATTTCCTGAAAGCCGGGCTGGCCTATCGCAAGGAAGCGGTGGTGAACTGGGATCCGGTGGATAACACGGTGCTCGCCAACGAACAGGTGATTGACGGGTGCGGCTGGCGGAGCGGCGCGCCGGTGGAGCGGCGGACGCTTTCCCAATGGTTCCTGCGCATCACCGATTTTGCCGGGGAACTTCTTTCCGGACTCGAAACGCTCAAGGAATGGCCTGATGCTGTGCGCATCATGCAGACGAACTGGATCGGCAAATCCCACGGTGCGCTGGTGCGGTTTGAGATAATTCAGGGAGCAGGGAGCAAGGAGCAAGGAGCAAAGAAAGGGGGTGATGCCCCCTGCTCCCTGCTTCCTGCTCCCTGCCTGGAAATCTTTACCACCCGCCCGGAAACGCTGTTTGGTGCGTCTTTCTGCGCGATTGCTCCGGCGCATCCGCTTGCGACGGAACTGGCGGGGAAGAATACGGCGATGGCGGAATTCATCGCCGAATGCAACCGCACGGGTACGAGCACGGCAGCCATCGAGAAAGCGGAGAAAAAGGGTTTCGATACGGGGATTCGGTGCAAGCACCCATTCATTCCGGATAAGGAATTACCGTTATATATTGCCAATTTTGTGCTGATGGATTACGGTGCGGGCGCGATTTTCGCCTGCCCCGCGCACGACCAGCGGGATTTCGAGTTCGCCACGAAATATAATTTGCCGATTATTCAAGTGGTCGCAGAGGGAGGCGGCCAGAAGACTTTAACCGAAGCCTATACAGGGGATGGAACGCTCATCAATTCCGGTTTTCTCACCGGAATGACTGTAGAACAGGCGAAGGAAGCCGCGATTAACAAGTTGGTTGAGCTTGGTATCGGGGAAAAACGCACTACATGGCGGCTGCGGGATTGGGGTGTTTCCCGCCAGCGTTACTGGGGCTGCCCGATTCCGGTGATTCACTGCGGAAATTGCAGTATCGTTCCGGTTCCGGAAAAAGATTTGCCGGTGACGCTTCCAGAGGATGTGACCTTCGACAAGCCCGGAAACCCGCTGGCGCACCATCCCACCTGGAAACACGTCCCCTGCCCCGCCTGCGGCGCGCCCGCCACCCGCGAAACGGATACGTTTGACACGTTCTTTGAATCCTCGTGGTATTACGCGCAATTCTGCGCGTCCGATCAGAAAAATCTCTTTACGGAACAGGATACTAAACGCTGGCTCCCCGTGGATCAGTATATCGGCGGGGTGGAGCACGCAGTGCTGCACCTGCTTTATGCAAGGTTTTTTACCAAAGCATTGAAAAAATGCGGTTATCTTGATGTGGATGAACCCTTCAAGCGTCTGATGACGCAGGGTATGGTGTGCCATGAAACCTACCGTGATAAAGAGGGCAAATGGTGTTATCCAGACGAAGTGGAAAAGCGCGAAGGCAAAGCGTTCGATAGACAGGGAAATGAGGTGGCCATCGGTCCCTCCATCAAGATGTCAAAATCCAAATGCAATGTGGTAGACCCGGCGGGAATCATTGAACATTTCGGAGCCGATACGGCGCGCCTGTTCATGCTTTCCGACTCGCCGCCGGAGCGCGATCTGGAATGGACGGAGGCGGGCGTGGAAGGCGCGCACCGCTACCTCAACCGCCTGTGGAAACTGGCGGAGAAGGAGGCGGGTTGTCATCCTGAGGCGAAGCCGAAGGGTCTCCCGCCGCATGAGGTACTTCGCGCCGCTCAGGATGACAACACCCTCTTCACCCTCCGCAAGCAGACGCATAAAACCATCCAGAACGTCACGCAGGATCTGGAGGCGTTCCACATCAACAAGGCGATCGCGCGGGTGCGGGAGCTTACCAACAGCCTGGAGAAGCTCGCGCTGGATACCCCCCTCGCCTGCGCCGTGTTCCATGAGGCGTTTGAGGTGGCACTGCGCCTGTTGCACCCCATGATCCCCCACATCACCGAGGCACTGGCGCACACACGCGGTCACGGCGGATGCCTGGTGGAGGATGCCTGGCCAGAGGCACTGGCGCATTTAACGGTGGACGATACCGTCACGGTTGCGGTACAAGTGAATGGCAAGCTGCGCGCGACGCTGGAATTGCCGAAGGACATCGCACAGGCGGAAGCGGAGCAACGGGCACTGGCCGAGGAAAAGGTGCAGGCTGCGCTCGCGGGCAAGCAGGTGAAGAAAATAATCGTAGTACCGAACAGGATCGTGAATGTTGTTGCGGCGTAACATAGGAATGCTTGCTGGCGCGCTGGTGCTGGCTTCCTGCGGTTTTACACCGGTCTATCAGGATCACAGCAAGGAACAGGCCGGGGATAAGCAGCTCAGCACGAAACTTGCTTCCGTGGCGGTGAAGCCTATTGATTTCGGAAGGCCGGGGCAGGTGCTTCATACCGACCTTGAACAGCTTTTTAACCCCAACGGCGCGGCGGCGGGCGTTCCCAGCCGCTATACGCTGGACGTAAGCCTGGAGCGTCGCAAGGATGCCTCCGCCATCCAGCGGGACAGGCAGATCACGCGCTATACGATGCTGGTGACGGCGAAATACGTGCTGCACGACCGGAAAGGCGGCGTGGTGACCAAAGGCCAGAGCCTCATCACGGGCAGCTTTGATGCCGCGTCTTCCGATTTCTCCAACTATACGGCGGAGGAGGATACGGTGATGCGCATCATGCATGAAGTGGCGAAGGATATTGATTTCCAGCTGATGAGCGTTTTCCTGGATAACGACCCCGCCATCATGGGCGCACCCACGGAAGAGAAGCCGAAAGCGGAGAAGCCTAAGCACAAGAAATCCAAAAAGAAAGTTGCGCCCGCTACAGAGAGCACAGTCATACACTAGGCTGTTCCATGAAACTTGCACCCCGCGAGATTGAATCTTTCCTCCTGCGCGCTCCGGTCATGCTGGGGGTGCTGGTCTATGGCCCGGATGTGGGGCTGGTCAGCCAGCGCGCGGAAACCCTTGCCCACCATATCGTGGATGACCTCTCCGATCCGTTCCGTGTAGTGAATCTGGAGGCGGACGCGCTGAAGGACGACCCCGCGCGGCTGGCAGACGAGCTTCTGGCTATGAGTTTCGGCGGCGGGCGGCGGCTGGTGCGGCTGCGCGACATCAGCGCGGTGGCGGGCATCAAGGAGGGGCTTGCAGGTTTGCGGAAAGATGCGGCGGAGAACGCGTTTCTGCTGGTGACGGCGGGGGATCTGCCCGCCACTTCCGCGCTGCGCAAGCTGTTCGAGGCGGAGAAGAACCTCGTGGCACTGCCCTGCTATCAGGACGATGCGCGCGGCCTGCGCACCGTGGTTGAGGCGGAGTTCAAGCGGCGCAATATCGGCTATGCCAATGATGTTGTGGATTATCTCTGCACCCACGGCCAGGGCGACAGGCTGATTGTTCTTAGCGAAATCGAGAAGCTCGATCTGTATCTGGGGGCATCACGCCAGGCCATGCTGGAGGCGGCGGAAGCCTGCGTGGGCGAGGCCACGGAATCCTCCTTCGACGACATCTGCGCGGCGGTGGCGGATGGCAACCAGCGCGCTGTGGAGCGTCATGTGCGCAAGGCACTGCAGCAGGGCGCGGCGGCGGTCGGTATCCTGCGCGCGACGCAGCGTTATTACACGCGCCTCCACCGCACGGCTTCGATGGCGGCTTCCTCCGGCATGGGGGTGGAGCAGGCGGTGGCCGCGCTGCGTCCGCCGGTATTCTTCAAGCAGAAACCCGCTTTCACCCGCCATGTATCGCGCTGGACGGATGTGCGCCGTCAGGAAAAGCTCTGGGCGGTGATGGATGTGCTCTATCAAGCTGAAATTTCATGCAAAACCGGCGGTGATCCGGAGTTGTTATGTAGCCGTGCCCTGACGCAGGCCACGGCGATGAGCGGGTAAGCGTTGTGCTCCTCCTCCACCGCTTGCGGGGGAGGAGGATTTGGTTAACGAACGAAGTGAGTTTACCAAATCCGGAGGGGGGTGTCTTTGCCGCGCGCAGACCCCTCCGCAAATCCTGCCTGCGCTGCGGCACGGCTCGGATTTACTGCCTCCCCCAGGCGGGAGAGGAGAAGTCTAATCCCTGTCCAGCCGCCGCAACACGCTGTCCAGCTCCGCAAGCGTGTGGTAGGTGATGGTGATTTTGCCCGCTTCGCCCTTGTTGGTGACGGAAAGCTCCAGCCCCAGCTTCGCGCAGAGTTCCTTCTCCAGCCGCTTGATTTCCGGGTCGCGCAGGCTGACCTTGCGCGGCAGGGTACGCGGCTCTTTTGCCAGTTTTTTCACCAGCTTCTCGGTCTGGCGCACGTTGAGATCACGTTTGATGACGACCTCCGCGACCCGCCCCGGCTCCTCGGCGGTGAGGATGGCGCGCGCGTGGCCGGCGGTGAGTTTTTCCTCGGCGAGCATCTGCTTCACCTGATCGGGCAGCGCCAGCAGGCGGAGGGTGTTGGTGATCTGGCTGCGGCTTTTGCCGAGGGTTTCGGCGAGTGCCTCCTGCGTGTAGTCGAACTCCTGGATGAGCCGCTGGTAGCCCTCGGCTTCTTCCAGCAAATTCAAATCCTTGCGCTGGATATTCTCCACCAGTGCCACTTCCAGTGCCTGGCGATCATCAAGCTCCAGCACGATGGCGGGAATCACCGCAAGCCCTGCCATTTTCGAGGCGCGCCAGCGGCGTTCCCCCGCCACGATTTCATACATCTCCGGCGCGTCTTTCGCGCGGCGCACAAGAATCGGCTGCACCACCCCGTTCTTGCGGATGGATTCGGCAAGCTCCGCCAAATGCGTTTCATCGAAATACACGCGCGGCTGGAACCCGCCGGGCTTCAGCTTGGCCAGCGGCAGGCTATCCCGCTCCGCTGTGGCAATGGGATGCCCGCCGCCCGCCCTGCTTGCCGCCGTTTTCTGATCGTCCTGCTGCCTGTCTGCGATGAGGGCGGAAAGCCCCCTGCCGAGTCCTTTACTAGCCATACACCGCCTTCTTGGTTGGAACAGCGGGGGCATCCGCCCCCCGCCCGTAGAGAATCTCCCGCGCCAGGTGCAGATACGCCTGCGAACCGGGGCAGCGGAAATCGTAAATAATGGCGGGCTTGCCGTGCGAAGGTGCTTCGGAAAGCCTGATATTTCTGGGGATTACGGTGGAAAAAATCTTATCGCCCATGTAGCTCCGCACATCCTGCTCCACATCCAGTGTCAGGCGGCTGCGGCGGTCGTACATGGTGAGGAGGATGCCCTTGATCTCCAGTTGCGGATTCATGCTGCGCTTGACGAGATCAATCGTGTGCAGCAGGTGCGCCAGCCCCTCCAGCGCGTAGAACTCGCATTGCAGCGGGATGAGCACGGCGGTGGCCGCCGCCAGCGCGTTGATGGTGGCAAGCCCCAGGCTCGGCGGGCAATCAATCAGGATGTAATCGTAATGCTGCGCGCAGCTATCGAGTTGCTTGCGCAGGCGATATTCCCGCCCCTCCGCTGTGGCAAGCTCCACGTCAATCGCGGAGAGATCCACCACGGAAGGCAGCAGGGAAAGGCCGGGAATTTTCGTGGATTTCTCGACGGTTGCAAGCGGTTCCTCATTCACCAGCATATCGTAGGTGTTGGGCGCGCGCTGGGCATATTCCACGCCCAGGCCGGTGCTGGCATTGCCCTGCGGATCAAGATCAATCAGCAGCACTTTTTTGCCCACCGCCGCGAAGCCTGTGGCCAGATTGACGGCGGTGGTGGTTTTGCCCACGCCGCCTTTCTGGTTCGCTATTGCGAGGATTTCACCATGATCGCCGATGCTCATTGCCCGCCCTGCCCCATAGTCATGATTTTTTGCGAATAGTCTGAAGCGCAAGGATAACTCCATCGCCCGGAAGCCTGCTTGGGCTGAGTTCCACGGTGAAATTCCAGTGCCTGCGCGCC
>JAHFPR010000108.1:0-3142 GCA_023269645.1 Alphaproteobacteria bacterium
AAATCTTACATTTTTATCGGGTATGACTATGAAAACCAACTCCGAAAGAGTTGGTTTTCCGCACCGGAGGCAGCGTATGCCAAATAATATTCTGTAAGAATATTATTTGGAAACACTATATAGCCGTATTTTCGTGCCCAGCCGCGTATTCACGGCGGTAATCACGGCCTCGTGCACTGCGTCGATCGTGCCGGAAGCATCAATCGTCACGCAGCGTTCCGGGTTTTCCCGCGCGATTTTCCGGAAACCCTCGTGCAGGCGGCGGTGGAAGCCCACATCCATTTTTTCGTAGCGGTTTTTGCCGTTGTCCCGCACCCTGGCGCGCGCCAGTGCCGTTTCCGTATCCATGTCGAACACCAGCGTCAGTTCCGGCTCCATCCCGCCGATAGAAAGCTGATGCAACTGATGAAGCAGCTTCGCCTCCACCCCCTGCCCATAGCCCTGATAGGCCAGCGTGGAATCCACGAAGCGGTCGCAGATCACCCATGTTCCGGCCTCCAGCGCGGGGCGGATCACACGCTCCACGTGGTCGGCGCGGGCGGCGAAATGCAGCAGCAGTTCCGACATCGGGTTCCAGCGTGCCGCGTCGCCCTGCACCAGCAGCGCGCGGATGGCATCCGCCCCCGGAGTTCCACCCGGTTCATGGGTAAGTACCGCTGGAACCCCCGCCGTCTCCAGCGTCTTCAGCAGCCGCCGCGATTGCGTGGTTTTCCCGCAGCCGTCGCCGCCTTCAAAGGTGATGAACCTGCCGGAAACCATTACTCCTTCTTCCCGCTCAGATAATGCAGTGGAATCGCCTTCATGCGGCCAAAGAAGGAGAGGCGCGGCACATCTGCACCCGCAACGAGCGGCAGGGTTTTGAACACCTCACCGTTGCGCTTGATGGTAAGCTCCGCGAGCTTGTCCCCCTTATGCACGGGCGCAACCACCGGGCTTTGCCAGGTGACGCTCATCTCCGCCGTATCCTTCTGGCCGATGCGCTTGCTGGCGGTGTAGCCGATGTCCTCCGCCGTCACCAGAGGCACGTCCTTTTCCGTGCCCATCCACACCTCCGCCTTCTCAATCGGGTCACCCGCCTTGTAGAGCTTCACCGTCGTGAAATCGCGGAAACCGTGGTGGAGCAGACGCTCCGCCTCCTCGATACGCTCTTTTTCCGTGGCAAGCCCGTTCACCACCAGGATGATGCGCCGCCCATCTTCCACGGCAGAAGCGGTGATGCCATAGCCGCCATCCTCCGTGTGCCCGGTTTTCAGGCCATCTACACCGATATTGCGATAAAGCAGGCGGTTGCGGTTGGGCTGGTGGATGTTGTTATAGGTGAAATCCGTTTCCTTGAAGTGGGGATAATATTCCGGAAAATCCTCAATGATGTGTCGTGCCAGCAGGGCGAGATCATGCGCGGTCATATAATGCTTCGGGTCTGGCCAGCCGTCCGGATTCATGAAGTGGCTATCCTTCAGCCCCAGCTTTTCCGCCATCGCGTTCATATCGTCGGCGAAGGCTTCCTGGCTGCCCGCGATGCCTTCCGCCACCACCACGCAGGCATCGTTTCCGGATTGCACGATGATGCCGGGGATGAGCTCCTTCACGGCCACGCTATCGCCGGCCTGCACGAACATCTTGGAGCCTTGCATCCGCCATGCGCGCTCGCTGACGGGAAAGGTGGTTTCCGGCGTGACACTGCCCTTCTTCATGGCATCAAACAGCAGGTAGAGCGTCATCAGCTTGGTCATGGAGGAGGGGGTCATCCGCTCCGTGCTGCCTTTGTCGAGCAGCACCGCACCCGTGTTGACATCCAGCATATACGCGAATTTCGCGCTGGTTTCAAACTCCTCCGCGCGCGCGGTTGCGGCACTGGCAATCACCAGCGATATAACCATGAGCACCGCTACCATCCGCATCATTCTGTCCTTCCTTCCCTGCACCTTATTCTCCTTTATTCTTCAAGGTTATAGCTAATCCCTCACAATAATCGCATTGTTGAACCCCGCGCCGCCGATGCGGTTCAGGATGGTATCCGCTTCGTTCACATTGGCGAAGGGGCCGAGGCGCACACGATACACGGTTCTTTCCGGAAACGCCACCTCCTGAATGCGGGTGGTGGCGAATCGCATCTGCATCAGGCGATCCACAATGCTCCTGGCACTTTTATAGGAGGTATAGGAGCCGGTCTGGACATAGAGCTTTTCCGCGCCTTTCACACGGGAACGCCCCCCCTTCCCGCGTTGCAGCGGCATGGTATCCGATGTTTCCAGCGTATCCGTGGAGGCCGTCTGCACACTGTCCCGCCCTACATCCCGGTATTTCTTGATGTTGTATTTATTCGGATCCATCAGCGAGAGCATTTTCTCCGTCGCCGAGCGGTCGAACTCCACGCGCACCTGCGCCGTGCCCACACCGTAAAATCCCAGCTCCTTTGCGCCTTTTTCCGAAATATCCAGGATGCGCTCCTTGGAATAAGGCCCGCGATCATTGATGCGCACCAGCAGGGATTTGCCATTATCCAGGTTGGTCACGCGCACCATGCTGGGCAGCGGCAGGGTGCGGTGCGCGGCGGAAATCTTATCTTTATCAAATGTTTCCCCGTTAGCGGTCGGCTTGCCATCGAATTCCTTGCCATACCAGGAGGCTGTCCCCTCCTCCTGATAATGCGGGTCTTCTTTCGGGTAATACCACTGGCCTTCCGCGCGGTAGGGATCGCCAACCTTGTAATGCCCCTCGGCGGTGTGATCGTTCTTGCCACTCACGTCATCGAACACGTGAATGGCCGTCGTTTTCACGATCTCCGTCGTCTGGCAGGCGGAAAGGAGGAGCAGCAGAGCAGCCATTCCCAACATTCTCCCGTTCCGAACGCTATACCACATCATCTCTACTGTTCCCGCACCCTGAGATTTATTCCAGCGCATCCGCCAGTTTTCCTACCGCGCAGGCGAAATACTGCGAGCGGTTCCATTTCATCAGCACCGCAAAATTATCGTAGACAAGATAGGCCTCCTCATCCGCGCCGCCCGGCAGGATAACTGAACCGCTCAGCCCGCCTTTTACGGGCAAATCGCTGCCGTCCTCCCGCCGCACACCCATTTCCTGCCATTCCTTGATGGTTTTGCTGATACTGGCATCCGCGAGTTTCACATCAAACCCT
>JAHFPR010000108.1:3152-7047 GCA_023269645.1 Alphaproteobacteria bacterium
CATCCCAGCCGCTTTTCGCCAGGTAATTGGCGATGGAGGCCAGGAAATCCGCTTTGTTCGTCCAGATGTCGCGCTTGCTGTCGCCGTTATAATCCTCCGCGAATTGCAGGAAGCTCGAAGGCATGAACTGTATCTGCCCCATCGCCCCCGCCCACGAGCCTTTCATCTGTTGCGGGCGGATATGCCCTTCATCGAGTATCTGGAGGGATTTCAGCAATTCGCTCCGGAAAAAATCCGCGCGCCGCCCTTCAAAACCGAGCGTCGCCAGGGCAGAGGGCACGTAAAACCCGCCGGAATGGTGGCCGAAATCCGTTTCGATGCCCCACAGTGCTACAATAAAGCGCGGCGGCACACCGTATTTATCGGCAATCCCCTGAAGCAAATCCTTATTCGCCTGCAGCAACTGCTTGCCGTGGCGGATGCGCGCCTGCGTCACCACCCGGCTGATATATTCCCTGAACGTGATGGTATGCTCCGGCTGCTTCTTATCCAACTCTACCACCTGCGGCAGAAGCTCTATCCTTGCGAGTGCGGTATCGAGGGTGGTTTTCTGGATGCCCTGGCTCTCCGCATCCTTCCGCACCACTGCCAGCCATTGGCGGAAAGATGCCTCCTCCGCCGCGCCGCTCTGTCGGTCAGCCGCCTGTGCGCCGGATGCAGCGCATACCCCCAGAACCATGATTATGGCCAGTTTTTCCGGAAATTTCATGATTTTCCCTTTCGACACCGCGTCCCCTTCACCGTGAAGCTAACATAACACGCATCAAAGGGGCAAGCCTTACGTCATTCCCGCGAAGGCTGTTCAATTCTCGCCACTTTTCCTCTTCCGTGTGCGGGAGCAGCGGTTGTTTTCTCCTCCACCGCTTGCGGGGGAGGAGGATTTTGTTAGCGAACGAAGTGAGTTTACGAAATCCGGAGGGGGTATTTTGCTGCTGGAACCAAAGAACCCCCTCTGCAAATCCGGCCTGCCTTCGCTTGCGCTACGGCATGGCTCGGATTTACTGCCGCCCCCGCAGGCGGGGGCGGAGGAAACTAGAATGGAACAGACCTGTCATTCCAGCCTTCGCTGGAATGACGAGAGGGAAATTGCTGTGAATCAGCCCCAGAAACGCGCGCGGCCGGTATCCAGATGGATAAAATCGGACTGGGGATAATAGCCCACGCCGCCCGCGCCCATGTCCAGCGCGGCTTTGTGGAGCAGGCTTAAATCCTTACCCGGCAAGCGGATGTCAATGGCGCGGCCTTCCATATGCAGGCTGTGCTTCGCCACGCCGTCGGAATGATCTGCAAGTGCCTGATTGGTTTTGGGAGAGCGGTAGCCGGAAATGACATGGAACGCGCCGGGCGTTTCCACCTTCTGCTGCAGGGCGTGAAGCTGATCGAACAGCGCGGGATCCATCTTCTGAATGTCACCGGTGCGGTAATCCCGCAGGAAATAATTGATTTCGTCCAGCGCGGCGGGGATATAGCGGCCATGCTCGCAGAAAGCCAGCCGCAGCTTTTCTTCCGTGTGAAGGTTATAGAAAGCGAGTTCCTTTACAGGCGTAGCCCCCCATGCCGCCTGTGGAAAAGCCACCTGTGAAAACGGCAGGGCAACAACCGCAGTAGCGCACAGCCCCTGCTTTATGAATTGCCTGCGTGAAAAATCCTGCATAGCCCCCGCGAGAGAGATAGAATCTTTTTTCATTATAACAGGAAATTTTCCGGAAGGTTAAATTAATTTATGTGACCATTATTTCCCTTTTCTGCCAAGTGCTTGCACTTTCTCCAGTGCCCGCACACGACCGACATCGTTCCCCGCCTCCGCCATGCCGAGATACGTGACCCGCACCGGCGTGATGCCGCAGAATCCAAGCATATTGCTCAATACTTTCCGTCCGTGCTCCCGGAAGACGAAGCGGTAGGCAAACTCCGGCATTCCCATCGTCTGGATAATCCTGGCGGATTTCCCCTTCAGCATTTTTCCGCCCGAAGCACCGAGCTGGTAGGCGAAACCTTTGGTGAAAACCCGCTCAAAAAACCCCTTGAGGAGCGCGGGCATCATGAACTGCCACATTGGATACGCAATCACGATATGATCCGCCTGGCGGATTTTTTCCTGCGCATCGGCAATATCCGGCTCCGGCGGTTGCTCCTTCTTATAACCCTCGTGGAGTATCGGATCGAAGCGTTTTTCGGCGATTTTATAGAGATGCACCTCATGCCCGCCTGCTTCCGCGCCGGTTTTATAGGCTTCCGCCAGCACCTCGCACAGGCTTTTCCGCTGCAACGAAGGATGCCCCAGGATAATCAGTATGTTCATGACTCCGCGCCTCCTTTTTACTATCACCCTTTGGGACGCTTTGCCTTATCCCCCTCAACCTTGGTATTCCGGTGCGGCAGCGACCAGAATTTTTCCATCGTCAGGTAGGTGAAGGACACCGTCCAGCCGATCATTACCAGCCCGTTCAGCACCTCTGCGCTGGAAAGCATCCGCAGATCATGCGTCGGCACGATGTCCCCGAAGCCGAGCGAGGTGTAAGTGGCGGCGGAGAAATACAGGCAATCCACGAAGCTCGCATAATCCAGCCCCGCCTGATGGGTGGCGTTCGTCAAAGCACCGAAAGACGTGAAATTCTCCACCAGGAAATAGGCCACGGCGTAAATCCAGATGCTGATGATGTGCGCGGCGAAAATGGGAATGACGATAAGCAGCACCCGCAGGCGCGGGGTGGCGGTCATCCCCGGCAGGATTTTCCAGACATAGCGCAGGATTTCATAGGTGATAAGGCTGGTGATGGCAATCACCCCCACGCTCGCCAGCGACACGGCGATAAAGCCTGTAAGCATTCCGTTCCCCCGCTTGGATATACTTCTGGCACATTACCGCACACACCGGCAGGATGCAAGGCATCGCGGCACGGGGTACTGTCCTGATTTCGTCATCGCCTGAATCGCGTAGCGATTATAGGGCGATCCACCCGCGCGCGTTGCGCGCAAAACAATGGGGCGCGGCATAGATGGATTGCCCTATAATCTCGCTGCACGAAATTCGGGTAATGACGTAAATCTTCATCACACTAGGACACCCCCGCCGCCTGCATTCCCGCTGATGTCGCAGATTACACTTATCTCTACCCACATTTTGCAGATAGGTGTATTCATAGCCCCCCAGAGTACAACATAAAAAATAACGGATTATGTTCAAGCCGCTCCTTGTCCTTGTCTTGCTTATAGTTTTCTTCCCCGGCGCGGCTGTCGCCACCACTTATAAAGTGAGCGGGGATAAGGCGGGCGACGTGCTTTCCTACACCATGAAGGAGGGGGAAACGCTCTATGACATCGCGCGGAAAGCAGACATCGGCATCGTGGCACTACTGGCCGCCAACCCGGAGATAGACCCGGCGGATCCGGAAGCCGGAACCGCCATGAAACTCCCCGCGTCGCACGTGCTCCCCGATATTCCACGCAAGGGCATCGTCATTAACCTGGCGGAATTGCGGCTGTTCTATTTTCCCGACCCGAATACGGTGATGACCTTCCCTTTAAGCATCGGCAAGGACGGCTGGCAAACCCCCACCGGCTCCACCAAAGTACTCCGGAAACGCAAGAATCCCGTCTGGACACCGCCACCCTCCCTCCTCGCGGAGAATCCGAAACTGCCGAGATTCATGCCTGCGGGTCCGGATAATCCGCTGGGGGCGTTCGCGCTTGATCTCGGCTGGGAAGGCTACCTGATCCACGGCACGAACCAGCCTCTCAGCATCGGCAAGCGGGTGAGCCACGGCTGTATGCGGATGTATCCGGAAGACATCGCCGCGCTGTTTGCGGCGGTGAAGGTGGGCGCGCCGGTCACGGTGATAGACACCCCTTTCAAGCTCGGCTGGCAGGGCGATACGCTTTTCCTCCAGGTCAC
>JAHFPR010000109.1 GCA_023269645.1 Alphaproteobacteria bacterium
TCCAGCCTGCCGGAGCGACTGCCGTCGGCGGCTGCGCGGCTGCGTCCGCTTTTTTTGCGGCTTCCTCGCGCTCGTGAGCTGCATCCGCTTTTGCTTCCTGATCCATATCCTTATGGCGGAGGCGGGAATTATTGACTTCATGCGGAACGCCCGCCCCGGTTTCAAATCGCACACCGATCATGCCGTGGACATCGCTTGCCACGAAGGAACTGGAGGAGGAATAGGCATCCACCCCAAGTTCCGCAAACGGGGTGAGGGTGCTGGAGCGCGAAAGATGCAGTTCCGCCGGCATCACGAAAAGATCGAGCGAACCCCGGTTGGGATCGTCCAGATGGCGGCCTGTGCCCACGATGGCACTCATGGATTCGAGAATCTCGCCCCGTGCTTCCAGGGAAAGATCCGGCAACAGCTTGTTGGGGATATGCAGGGTTGCATCCGCGCCCATGCCGAGGCTTGCCCCCTGGGTGCTCACATCGAAAGGCAGGGTGAGGGTAAGATCGAAATCCCGTGGGGGATGGGGCAGCGTTTCGGCCAGATCAAGCCGCAGGCCGACCTGTGCGAAATCCTGTTCCTGATGGTAGGCGGTCACGTGTGCCCTGGCAAAGGCATAGCGGAACGCATTTACCTGGGCATCGAGCATCACATCTTCCGCAGGCTGATGGACATTGATATGGTGGGCGGCATCCGGATGGAAGCTCTGGGAGAAAAGCTGCAGCCCGGTGTTGACGGTGGCGGTAAGCCAGGTTCCGGGTTCGGTGACTTTCTCCGCCCCGTCCGGCGCAATCTGGCGGAGTGTGCCGTCGGCCAGAAGCTGGGCGATGGAACCATCGGCGTAGACGGTGGTCACGTTGCCGATATTGCCGTGGCCGTCCTGTGCCTGGTAGCCGAGCTGGTGGCCTTCCATATCGGTGAAAGTGGTGTTGCCTTTCGTATCGGTGGTGGCTTTGTAGGGCGGCCAGTGTTTTTCCGCATCACCTTCCGGCACGGCATATTCGTATTTCACCCCGGTCGGGTTGCCGTCCGGAAACACGCGGAGTGTGCGGTCGCCGTCGAAATGCAGGGTGGTGATGTGGGCGGCATCGTCACGCTGGATATTCTCTTTATCCGGTTCTTCGGTATTATCCGGCAATCGCTTCGGGAAATGGGTGGCGGGAATTTGTTTCGGGGAAACTTCCGCAGGCTTGCCGGAGGGTTGGGCGGCCTTTGCTTCCTCGTTATCGGCGGTATCCTGCCAGGGTTGCGGCGGCTCCGCGTTTTTTGCTTTTGGTGCGGCACTTGGCGTGGGCGCGGCTTCAGCCGCAGCTTCTTCGGATTCTGACGCGGCTTCGGAAGCGGCAGGTTTTTTCTTTTTCTCCTTCTCCTCCCCGGCATCGGTCTGATCAAAGGCGGAGCGGAAAGATTTCAGTGCCCTGGTAACAGTATCTCCGAGGGAATCCTCGTTTTTCTCCGCGCCAGCATCCGGGGCTTCGGCACTGTTATCCTTCTCCCGGACTTTCGCCTCGGAGGAGGAAGGCAGGGCGGCAAGCCCGGCCAGTGCCGCACCAAGGGCGACAGCACCGATCTGGAGTTTCAATTTATCCGACATGAATGGCCTCGTAAGGGGTGTGTCTGTTCGTGATCTTAAGCCATAATACCACGAAATGTTTAACAAACCATTAACGAGAATGAAAATTCTGTCAGCAGCCTTATTTTGCAGGCAAAAAAACGGGCGCGAGGGGGAATTTCCACCCTCGCGCCCCCGGTGGCGGGATAGCCGTCCGGCCTAGAATTCCTCCCAGCCCTCGTTATATTCCCCCGCCGCGCCTGCGGCCTTTTTCATCGGCGGCCTCGCGCCGTTGCCGGCCTTGGCGGCGGCTTTCTTGACGGGCGGCTTCGCTCCCGGCTTCGCGCCGGAGTGGGCGATGGCCTTTGCGGGCGCGCGGGCGGGGGCGGAGGATTTTTCTTCCTCGTGGCTGCCTTTGGAGGCAATGAGCTTGAGCGACCTGCCGCCCCGCGCATTCTCCTCGCCTTCCGCCAGCGTGAAGAAGCCGACCAGCTGCTCCAGTTCCTCCGCCTGTTCCACCAGCGAAGCCGCCGCTGCGGTGTTTTCCTCCACCAGTGCGGCGTTCTGCTGGGTGTTCTCGTCGAGCTGCACCACGGCGGTGTTGATCTCGTCAATGCCGGTGCTCTGCTCGGCGCTGGCGTCGGCGATTTCGGAAATCAGCTTGGCGACCTCCTTCACGGCGGTGACGATCTCCAGCAGGGTTTTGCCCGCCTCGTTCACCAGTTGCGAACCCGCCGTGACCTGCTGGCCGGATTCCTGGATGAGCTTCTTGATGTCCTTGGAAGCCTCCGCCGAACGACCCGCGAGGGTGCGCACTTCCGAGGCCACCACCGCGAACCCTTTGCCTGCTTCGCCTGCCCGCGCCGCTTCCACGGCGGCGTTCAGCGCAAGCAGGTTGGTCTGGAACGCGATTTCGTCAATGACACCGATAATGTCGGAGATTTTCTTCGCGGATTCTTCGATGCGTCCCATCGCGTTGACGGCTTTCTCCACCACTTCCCCGCCGCGCGTTGCCACGCCGCTCGCGGAGGTGGCCAGCTTGTTCGCCTGCTCGGCGTTGCCGCTGTTCTGGCGCACCGTGCCGGTGAGCTCCTCCATCGAGGCGGCGGTTTCCTCCAGCGTGGAAGCCTGCTGCTCTGTGCGCTGGGAGAGATCCGCGCTGCCCGCCGAAATCTCGTTCGAGGCCGAACTGACCGAACCCGCCGCTGTCTTTATCTGCGTCACCATGCTCGAAAGCTGGTCAATGGTGCGGTTGAGCGATTGCTTGATCTCGTCGAACGTGCCCTGATACGTACCCTCGATTTTATCCGTGAGCTTGCCCTCGGCGAGGAGTTGCAGCACTTTCACCGTTTCGGTAAGTCCCTGGTAGGAAACCTCATTGATCTCGTTGATGCCTTTCACCAGGTTGAGCAGGAAGCCCTGTTTGCCTGCTGCGTCCAGGCGCTTGGTGAAATCGCCTTTGGTGCAGGCCTCCACCACGACCTGGATTTCCGCTTCGACGGTGCGCTCGGCGGTGACATCCTTCCATTCCACCACCGTGCCGAGGCGTTCCTGTTTCTTGCCCCACACCGGCGAGGCGACCAGATCGAACTTGCGCACACCGACGCTGATGGAGGTGCTGTATGGCGAGCGTAGCTTCTCCAGCATTCCGCGCTGGTGATCCGGGTTCTTGTGGAACACGTCCACGCTCTTGCCGATGATGGTGTTGGAATCGAAATTGGGAAGATCCTTGCGGATGTCTGCTTCCGCCGCGCGCATCATCTTAAGCACCGCCGGGTTCATGTAGATGATGGTGTTGGTTTCGTCGGCCAGCATCACGTTGCTGGTGACGGAATCCAGCGAAGTCTGGATGCGGCTGGCTTTTGCTTCCTCCGCGCGCTTCGCTGTCATATCCTGCCACTCCACCGCTGTGCCGAGGCGCTTGCCGGTGCTGTCGAATACCGGGGAGGCGATGAGATCGAAAATGCGCCCGCCCACGGTGATGGTGGTGCGGTAAGGCTCGCGCAGCTTTTCCAGCATCCCCCGCTGGTGCGAGGGATTTTTGTGGAAGATGTCAATGTTCGCGCCGAGCACCTTGGTGGTCTCAAAGCTGCGAAGTTCCTTGCGGATGTCGGATTCTGCCTCTTTCAGCATTCCCAGCACCGAGGGGTTGGCGTAGATGATGTTGTTCTCCGCGTCCGCCATCATCACGTTGGAGGTGACGCAATCGAGTGCCTGCCGGATGCGCTGGCCGTTGCGGCTTTTCTGGTTGATTGCCTCCAGCGCGCGGGCGATGTCGCCGATTTCATCCGCCGCCGTGAGCGAGGGAATGGTGATGACTTTATCCTCCGCAATCTCCTTCATGGCGTTGGCCATGCCGACGATCTTGCGCGCCGCCCTGCCGCCGATGATATACCCCACCAGCCCGATGACCAGCGCGGCAACAAGGATAACAATGCCCAGAGTGCGCTCAATGGAATAGAGCACGGAAAACGCCTCCCCCTTCGGGGTGCGCACCAGCACCGACCAGCCGAGGCCGGGGAACTCATAAACTCCGGTGCTGTGGGCGTAACCCACCGCCTGCTCGATTTTCTTGCGGGCGTGGGTGGCGACCATGCCGCCGCTCTGACCCTTCATCGCTTCCTGCGCCGCAACAACGCCCTTATCCGCCAGATTTAATTTGCCGATGACTTCCGGGTTGCGCTTGTAGCCGCCACTGCCGAAATTCGCCGGGTCGTAATCCACGATCACGTTGCCCTTGGGATCAATCACGGTGATTTCCGTCTCAGCGGCTCCTTTATTTTTTTCCTGCTGATAGAATCCGCCGACGATTTCCTCCACCAGGCCGAAGTCGGCGAAGTTTGCCCATACCGCAAGGATCTTGCCGTCGGTGTCGTAGACCGGCGCGGAAAAGGTCAGGCTGTAGCCGTCCTCCTTATACGCCACCGCCACCGCCTGATTATATTGCGGCTGCTCGACCACCGTGCCGGTGAGGGACTTGTTCGTCAGAAACTCCTTCTTCATGGCGTGCTGAAACCACGGTGCATCGCGGAAGGATTGGCCGTACAGCTTGGAAGTATCCAGCACCTTGCCGCTTTTATCCGCGCTGTTCACCGCCACGACCTTGCCGTCGGTATCCACCAGCACCATCAGCTTATAGAGGCCGTAATTCGCCATGTAGCCGTTCATTAACTTGATGAGCGGATTATTGGCGGAAGGGTTGCTCCAATACGCGTTTTCGCGCGCAACGCCGCTCAATGCGAAAGTCTGCACGTCGCCGTAACGCTCGAAGAGGTTGCGGTCGACGGTATCGCCGATCGTAGCGGCCTGGCTCTTCTGATCCTGCAGGTTCGCGTCATTGACCTTGTTCAGTTCCGAAAGCAGGATCGGGATGACCGCCAGCAGCGGCAGCAGGCCGAATACCAACAACAGGATGACCAGTTTGGTGCGGATCTTCAACTTGGAGAATAACGATAACATGGCAGGTACTCCGTAGGTGTTAAAGGGAGGTTTTCCCTCGGTTGCGGCGTTATTGCAGCAGGGTGACGAGCTTCTTGAAACGATCCGCCTGCACCGTTTTAGCAAGCTCTTTGCCCTTGGCGGCGTTGCCCGCCTGAACGGCCGGGATGATGTCGGCTTCACGGGTTTTCTTAAAATCTTCCCAGGTGGATTTAGCTTCTGTCAGTTTGGCTTTGACTTCGGCGGTCAGTGCCGCATCGCCCAGCGCGGCGGCGAGCTTCTTGTCTGCTTCGTCGCTGGCTTTATGGATGGAATCGATCAGCGTGGCTTGCATGGCCTTGTCGGAAGTATCGAGCAGTGCCACAAGCTTTTCCCGCGCGGTCTGCATGGAGATCAGCACCTCACTCCCGCCGATTGCGAGGCTTGCAAGCGGCGCAAGCGCGATGATGCCGAGGCTGAGAAAGAGTGCGAGTGATTTTTTCATAACATAGTTCTCCTTTTATAGATTGTGAAAGCGGGTTAGAATTTTGCTAATGGTTAATGCGTGATTTTTTCGGCTTCTTTGAGCGTTTCCGAATCGAACAGGTGGTCGGCGTCGAGGATGACGACCATTTTCTCTTTCACGGAAATCAGCCCGCGCACGTAGCGTTCGTCTATGCCGGTGTCGGAGGTGTCTGGCGCGTCTTTTATCTCGCTGCTTTCCACGGTGAGGATGTCGGATACCGCATCCACCAGGATGCCCAGCATCCGTTTGCCGACTGCGATGACGATGACGACGTTCTTTTCATGCACTTCCGTCGGCCCCTGGCCGAAGCGGGTGCGGAGATCGAAAATCGGGATGACCAGCCCGCGCAGGTTGATGACGCCGCGCATATAATCCGGCGAGTTGGGGATGCGCGTGGTTTCCGACCAGCCGCGTATTTCCATCACTTTCATGATGTCCACGCCGTATTCCGCCTGCGCTACGCTGAAGGTGAGGAACTGCCGTGTTTCCCCCTCCTTTTCCGCCCGCGCGCCCGCTCCTCCGCTCGTTGGGGCAATTGAAAGTGCCGCTTCTTCTGCCATAATTCACCCCTCACGAATAATACTGCAACTTCTCTACCTATAGTAGTGCACAAATAAAATTGCAACCATAAGTTTTATTGTGTGCGCGTGTTTTTTTGTAGTGCATTATTTTGAACTGTCATCCTCGGCGTATCCGGGGATGACAGATGAGAAAAAAAGCAAAATGATGCACTGCCGTTTTTTACGTTACGGTTTTTGCACCCCTGCCCGGTGCTGATTCCAGGCGGTAACCAGCAGGTTAAACAGCTCCAGCGCATAAACCGGCTTACTCAGGAACCCCGCGAATCCCATCTGTTTCAGCTCCGAGGTAAGCAGGGTGGGGCTGGCACTTGCCATCAGAAGGACGCACTCCCGCAGCACCCTGTCCGCCTTGATCGCCTTCCCCAGTGCGATGCCGTCCATGCCCGGCAGGTAAAAATCAATCACTGCGATGACGTAAGGCTTCCCCGCCCGCGCCGCATCCTGCATCTGCGCGAGAGCCTCCTCGCCGGTTTCGCACACGTCACACGCGATGCCCCAGCTTTGCAGATAGCCGGAAAGCACCGCCTGGCTCACGATATTATCGTCCACCACCAGTGCCCGCGCTTTGGTGAAATCGTAATGGGTTTTCTCCACGGTGCGCGGCGGCGTTTCCAGTTCCGGCAGCGGAAGCTCTACCCGAAAGCAGGAGCCTTCGCCGGGGATGCTCGTTACCGAAATATCCCCGCCCATCAGCATCACAAGCTGGCGGCAGATGGCCAGTCCCAGCCCTGTGCCGCCGAATTTGCGGGTAGTGGCGGTGTTTTCCTGCATGAATTTCTGGAAAATATCTTCCAGGCGGTCGGGCGCGATGCCGATGCCGGTATCCACCACCTCGATGCTTATTCCTTCGCCCTCCGGCAGGCGGCGCACCCGGAGCATCACATGGCCGCGCTCGGTGAATTTGATGGCGTTGGTCAGCAGGTTGGTGAAGATTTGTTGCAGCCGCACCGGGTCGGCCAGAAAATGCACGGGCAC
>JAHFPR010000012.1 GCA_023269645.1 Alphaproteobacteria bacterium
AAAAAGAAATGGAAGCCGCGCAAGAATGATTATCAGTCCGGCGCGCTGTGGCGCTACGCGCAGACGGTCGGTTCCGCCGAGAAAGGCGCGGTGACACACCCTGGCGGCGCGGGTGAAACGCAGTGCTATGCGGATAGTTGATCCGGTATCGCGCTTCGCGGGCGCGTCCTAAAGCAACCCCTTGCCAGCGAAGGAGAAATGCTCCTTCCCGCCGATGATGAGGTGATCGTGGATGGTGATGCCCACGCCCGCTGCAGCCTGCTGGATTTTGCTGGTCATCTGGATGTCGGCCTGGCTGGGGGTGGGGTCGCCGCTCGGATGGTTATGCACGAGGATGAGCGCGCTCGCCGCAAGCTCCAGCCCGCGCTTCACCACCTCGCGCGGGTAAACGGGCGTGTGATCCACTGTGCCCTCCTGCTGGAGTTCGTCGGCGATCAGCTTGTGTTTTTTATCGAGGAACAGGATGCGGAACTGCTCGGTTTTGTTGTAGCCCATGCTGGCGCGGCAATAATCCAGCAATGCCTTCCAGCTCTGGATGACAGGTTTATCCGTCACTTCCGTCAGCAGCAGGCGCAGTGCTGCCACCTGCACCACCTTCAGCGATGCCACCACCGCCTCCCCCGCGCCCTTCACCTGCGCGAGCTCCTCCGGCGTGGCGGAAATCAGCCGTGCGAGCGAGCCGAACCGGGCAAGCAGGTTTTTGGCGAGCGGCTTCACATCCCCGCGCGGAATGGCGGAAAACAGCAGCATCTCCAGAATTTCATAATCCGCCATGCCCGCGCCGAGCGTGGCCAGAAACTTCTCCCGCACCCGGCTCCGGTGGCCGAGATAGTGGGGCTTTTCTTCAGTGGCGGTTTCGGTTGTCATAGTGGAATCATGTTCTGTTGCCTGGATGATGGATGACAGATGATAAGAAAAGTTCCACCATCCGTCATCCAATCATCTCCTTATAAGGCGGCTTGAACCAGCCTTTGGGCGAAAGCGTAAATATCTCGTAGCCGGTTTCGGTGACTGCCAGCGTGTGCTCGAACTGGGCGGAGTTGCTGCGGTCTTTGGTGCGCGCTGTCCAGCCATCCACAGTATCAATTTTCGCGCCGGGTTTTCCGGCGTTGAGCATCGGCTCGATGGTGAAGAACATTCCCGGCTCCAGCACTTCACCACGCCCCGGCTTGCCATAATGCAGCACGTTGGGCGCGGTGTGGAACACGGTGCCGATGCCGTGGCCGCAGAAATCCGTGACGATGCTGTATTTCGCGTATTTGCCTTCATTGGGGAAGGTGTTTTCGGCGTAATTCTGGATGGCGTGGCCGATGTCGCCCAGCGTCGCGCCCGGCTTCACCATGCAGATGCCGCGCATCATGGCTTCCCAGGTCGCGTCAATGAGCAGTTCGTCCTTCCGCGAGATTTTTCCCACGGGGAACATCCGGCTGGTGTCGCCGTGCCAGCCGCCCAGTATCACGGTGATGTCAATGTTGAGGATGTCGCCTTCCTTCAGGATGTGCGCTTCGCCGGGGATGCCGTGGCAGATCACCTCGTTCACCGAGGTGCAGATGGATTTCGGGAAACCCCGGTAATGCAGTGGTGCGGGAATCGCCCCCGCTTTTACGATAAAATCATGGCAGAGCGTGTCCAGCGCGCCGGTGGAGATGCCGGGCTTCACGCAGGGCGTGATGAAATCCAGCACCTCGGCGGCGAGCTTGCCCGCGCGACGCATGGCTTCAAACTCCGCCGCGTCGTGGATGGTGATGCCGTGCCGGTTAATGTGTGCCATGCTGAAAACGTACAGGGGTTTAAGGGTTGGTGCGTTACTAGCACGGAAACGCGCAAGACTCAATACCCGCGCCTCCATAATACGATTGCGCCCGCGCCCCTTCTTTCTATAATGGAGGGGAACAGGAGGAAGGAATGGTCAGGATATTAGGAACACCCGCTGCCGAAACGCTCACTGGCGGGGCGGATGCGGACAGCATCACCGGCGATGCGGGTGCAGACAGCATTGTCGGCGGCATTGGATACGATACGCTCCAGGGCAATGCGGATAACGACACGATTGACGGCGGCCTGGGTAACGACAGCCTCTTCGGCGGTGCGGGCGATGATTCCATCCTGGGCGGTGCGGATAGTGATACGATCCACGGCGATCTCGGCAATGATTATATGGATGGCGGCAGCAGTGCCGATGTGCTTTCCGGCGGCGACGGGGTGGATACGATCCTCGGTAACGACGGCGAGGATTTCCTGCAGGGCGGGCCGGGCGCAGACAGCATCATTGGCGGCATCGGTGCGGATACCATCCTCGGCGGGAAGGATGGCGACCACCTTTATGGCGGCGTGGGGAACGATTCGATTTCCGGCAATCTTGGCGCGGATACCATCCTCGGCGATACGGGCGACGACACCATCAACGGCAATCAGGAAAATGACAGTATAGACGGCGGCGCGGGCAGCAACCTTCTGCTGGGCGGCGCGGGGAACGATACCATCACCGGCGGGGCGGATAACGATACGGTCAACGGCAATGAGGGCGATGACGTGATTTCCGATAATCTCGGCAAGGATTCCCTGCACGGAAATGCGGGGAACGATACAATTTCCGGCGGGGAGGACAAGGACACGCTGCGCGGCGGCCTGGGCGACGATGTGCTGAACGGCGGAACGGACGACGACATCCTCATCGGTGGTTCCGGGAACGATGTGCTGAACGGTGATTCCGGCACGGATACCATTGATGGCGGTGCAGGGGCGGATACCATTGACGGTGGTACGGCAGCGGATACGCTGACCGGCGGGGAAGGCGCGGATATTTTCCTGTTCGATGTGCTCGTCTCCGTGAATGAGACGAATACCATCACGGATTTTGAGGATCACATTGATCTCATCCACCTTGCAAACACCAGCCCCGGCGGTATCATTATCACCGATAGCAGTATCGGCGGGCAGACCTCCACGACGATCAGTGCCGGAACCGGGCTTACCCTGGTATTGCTCGGCATGAGCAGCGATCTCATCAGTGCTGCAGATTTACAGTTCGATGGCGGAGCGTGATATTTAAGGCGGTGACCCGGTTTTCTTTTTCCAGTGGGTGTCATCCCCGGACAAGCCGGGGATACAGGGCAACCAGCTCAGCCTTTGGCCATAGATCCCCGGACAAGCCGGGGATGACAGTTCAAAATGAGGTGCTTACAGTATTAAGGACAGCTTGTTACCCTTGGCGGGCTGGTGTACAATATCCCCAGAGTGGGTGGTTAAGGTAAAAAAGGACGTGGCGCGTGCTGGGATGGATCAGTCGGTTGTTTAACCGGGAGCAGGGTAACGGCAAGGCGGGAACGGGAAGTGCCGCCCAGGTTCTCTTTCGCGCGCTTTCCCGGCGATCCGCCCGCCATGAATCTTCCTGGCGGGAACCCGCCGCAGAAAAAGATGCCCCCTTCCAGCGGCTGGAAGTTCCCTTTGATCCTTCGCTCCGTATTCAGGAACCGGAACCCGACCCGGATTATGAAGAAAAACGTACCCCGCGCGAGGATCGCCGGAGTGGCGAGGAGCGGCGCAACGGCATCGCCGAACGGAGAGTGCGCGATATTCCCGTGAAGAAAGAACGCCGCAGGAAAATATGGGATCGCCGGCGTAAATTCGGTGAGCGTCGCTTCAATCCGACCCGCCGCCGGGAACCGAAGAAGGAGTATCGGAAAGTGCCGGATGTGGTGGATGCTCCTGCTGCCGTTTCCGTGGAGTACAACGTGGCATATGATACGGTTAACCAGCACGGCATGGCGATACTGCCCCCGCCCGTGCCCATTGTGGATGAAGTGCCGCTTCAGGAGATGGCTCCTCCTCCCCCCCCGCCGCCTGCGCCGGAGCCGGGAAAACTTCCGCTTGTGGATAGTCGGGGCGCGGTGGTTGCATATGTGCGTTACGATGACGGGCAGCACAACCGCGAGATTGACATACTGGAACATGATAGCGGCGAGGAACGCACGGTGGATTTCACCCAGGTGGACGGGAAGCTGCATTTCCGCTGTGGGGCAAAGGATCACACGCTGGATTTTCCCGCCCGATGGTCGCCGGAGGAGCCGCTCACCATCACGCCCTACGGCAATGTTACCCTGCTGCTTTCACGTGCGGTGGAGGGATACATCGTGCTGGCGGCGGAAAAGCGCACGGTCAATCTGTTCCAGGCTGTTCGCAAGCGTCCTGCGACGACAACCGTGCTGCTGGGCGATACAGGCGCGGAGGTGGAACGCCTTGGCCCGCTGACCTGCCGTTTCGGAAGGGTGCGTCTCTATTTCGATCTCACGCAGGTGGTGGAAATTCTGGATAGTTCCGGAAGAACCTGGCGTATTTCCGGCCCGTCTGGAGTGACGAATTTCGAGGAATACCGGAAGGAGCCACGGTAGTTCCTAAACAGGCTCTAACCCAGCCCGCGCGTGTTTTCATTCTTTGCGCGCGCCAGTTCTCTTTCCACGAAACTATTGTTCTCCTTCCCCGCCACGTTGCCCCATTTTGTCTGCCAGGCGGGTGCGGCGGCCATCTGGTCGGTATCTTTGCTGTGCTGGGTGCTAACGGATCTTGCCGGGGAAGTCACGTGCTTTTCCGGAGCTTTCCTGCTGATTTGCGGCAGTTCCGGCGGGTTGATTTCGGAGGGATAGCCGCGCAGCCTGCGCCCCCAATCCCGCACGTGGTCGAGCGTACCGCCGAGGGTTGCTCCCACTGCCGCTCCGGCAGCGGTTACAGCGGTTGCCACTGTGCCCATCGCCACAGTCACCCCGGCGACGCTCTTGGGCAACCCCACGCTCGTCAGCATATCCGAGAAGTGGTAAAAGGTGGCCTCCGCCAGCCTGCTGTTGAGCGCGCCAACACCAAGGTGCGTAAGCCCGGCGAGGCCACTGCCGACAACTGCGGCGGCAGCTATCCCGGTCACAGCACCCACCGCCATGCCCGCCGCCATGCCATATTTGCTGCCGGCATTTTCCTTGCCCGAAAGGGCCAGCAGCGAACCCACCGCCGCCGCTCCACCGAACGCCAGTGCCGACCCGGCCAGTGCCGGAGCCGCCATCACCACGCCCGCCGCCACCGCTGCGCCTGTCACGAGTGCGGCGGCGGGTTTCACAAGGAAGCCTGCGCCCTTCACAGCACCGGCAAGCACAGATTCTCCGGCATCCAGCGTCGCATCTACCGGCCTTCCGAGGTTGCCCGCCAGCTTGCCGATATTGCCGGAAACGAACCCGCCCGCCAGTGTCGCGCCCGCGACAATCGCGATTGCGGGCAGGGTAATGACTCCGCCCGTGGCCACCACTGCCCCGATAAATGCCGCCGTCATGCCGAGCATGGTTATCGCTCCGGCGATTTTCTTTTCCACCCCGCCGCGTTTGCGGTGCGCATCGTGCGGGAGATCTTCAACGGGTGCTTTTTCCGCAGGGGCAGGCACGGGCGCGTCAGACGGCTCAGCAGTCTCCGGATGCTCATGGCCGCTTGCGCCGTGCATCCTGGCTTTCTTGCGTTTTTCTTCTTCTGTTTCAAAGTCCGGCATTATTACCGCTCAGGTAAACGGATGTATCCATTCTCAGTATAACACCAAAGCGTTAAGAAAGTATTAAGTATCGGAAAGTATGGCGCATTTTCTCTCCACCATGCTACAACTTTCTGTATGGAAACCGCTTCCCGCCATGTTCAGGTAATGCTGCCGCGCCCGCTGGCGGAGGCGTTTGATTACCGTGTTCCGGAGGGGATGGAGGTGCAGGCGGGAAGCATCGTGGAAGTGCCGTTTGGCCGCACGAGGCTGTTCGGGGTGGTGTGGGGCATGGCGGAACCGACCGCGCCGCGTGAGAAAATCCGTGAAATCTCGGCGGTTTCTGATCTTCCGCCGCTTTCAGGAGAAATGCGCGCGTGGCTGAATTTCGTGGCAGAGTATACGCTTTCGCCTCTGGGGATGGTGCTGGCACTTGCCCTCTCGGTGCGGGAAGCACTCAGCCCGCAGGCGGGGAAGATGGGGTGTCGGCTGAAAGAAGCAACGGAACAGGAACATGGGTTAGTAAACCCGTCCCCTTCAGTGCCCCGAAGGGGCTTAGGCTCAGCTTGTGGGCTAGGAAGCCCACAAGGGAGCGCAATAAAAATTTCCCCCCAACGCCGCCGGGTGCTTGATGCGCTGGCCGAGGGCATCGCCTGGCCGCTGCACGACCTGGTGGAGCGTGCGGGTGCGAGCGCGACTGTCGTGCGCGGGATGGTGAAAGCGGGGCTGCTGGAGGAGGTGGAGCTTCCCCCCGAAACATCCGCCGCCGTGCCGCCTTCCCCGGTGCAATCGCTGCCGTTCGTGCTTTCCCCGGAGCAGCGCGAGGCCGCCGATGCCCTGTGCCGGAAGGTGCATGGCGGCTACAGTGCCACGCTGCTGGAGGGTGTTACCGGTTCCGGAAAAACGGAAGTGTATACGGAGGCGATCCGCGCCGCGCTTGGGCAGGGTAGGCAGGCACTGGTGTTGTTGCCGGAAATCGTGCTGACTTCGCAGCTTCTCGCGCGCTTCGAGCGGAACCTCGGCTTCGCGCCCACGCCCTGGCATTCCGCGCTTACTCCCAAACAGCGGCGGGAGCATTACCGCGCCATCGCGCGCGGCGAGGTGCGGCTGGTGGTGGGGGCGCGGTCGGCACTGTTTCTGCCCTATCCGAAACTCGGACTCATCGTGGTGGATGAGGAGCACGAAGCCTCCTTCAAGCAGGAGGAGGGGGTGATCTATCACGCGCGGGATATGGCGGTGGCGCGCGCCCACGCGGAGCGGATTCCCGCCGTACTGGTTTCCGCCTCGCCCTCGCTGGAGACGCTCCATAATGTGCGCGCGGGGAAATTCGGCGCGCTGCACCTGCGCGAGCGGCACGGGGTCGCGGAGCTTCCCGGCATCCGCATCGTGGATATGCGGCGCGAGAAACTGGACAGCCAGCATTTCCTCTCCGCGCCGCTGAAGGAAGCACTTGCCGCGAACCTCGCGCGCGGGGAGCAATCGCTGCTGTATCTGAACCGGCGTGGCTATGCCCCGCTCACCCTGTGCCGGAAATGCGGCTACCGTTTCCAGAGTCCCGATTCCTCGGCGTGGATGGTGTTGCATTGGCCAGGGAGCAGGAAGCAGGGAGTAAGGAGCAAGGAAAAAAATCCTGCCTTACTCCCTGCTTCCTGCTCCCTGCTCCCTGCTCCCTACCTCCAGTGCCACCACAGCGGCTTCACCATGCCCCTGCCGGCGGTGTGCCCCGGCTGCGGGGAGGAAAAAACTTTCGCCGCGTGCGGGCCGGGGGTGGAGCGGCTCCGCGAGGAAGTGGCGGAACTTCTGCCGCAGGCGCGCATCGCGCTGATGACTTCGGATACCATCGCCTCGGCGGAAGAGGGGGAGAAGCTCGTCCGCACCATCGAAGCGCGGGAGCTGGATATTCTCATCGGCACACAGATGGTGGCGAAGGGACATCATTTCCCGGCACTGACACTGGTGGGTGTGGTGGATGCTGATCTGGGGCTGGAGGGCGGCGATCTGCGCGCGGCAGAGCGGTGCTTCCAAGTGTTGCAGCAGGTGGCGGGGCGCGCGGGGCGCGAGGATGCGTGCGGCCAGGCACTCATCCAAAGCTACCTGCCGGAAACGCCGCTGATGCAGGCACTGACGCGCGGAACCCGCGAGGCGTTCATCGCCGGGGAAATGGCGCAGCGCGAGAAAGCCGGGATGCCACCCTTCACGCGCATGGCCGCGCTTATTCTGCGGGGTATACGCGAGGAGGAAGTGCGGAATGCGGCGGCGGCACTGGCACGAAACGCCCCGTGTGCGGAGGGCATCCGTGTGTTCGGCCCCGCCCCCGCGCCAATGCTGAAACTGCGCGGGAATTTCCGCTATCGGCTACTGATGGTTGGTGCGCGCGGGCAGCTTCTGCAGCCGTTGCTCCGCGCATGGATCGCCTCCACCCCTTTGCCAGCTTCTGTGCGCCTGAAGGTGGATGTGGATCCGTACAGCTTTATGTAAAATTACCCCACCCGCCTGCCGCAGCAGCGCGCCGAGGTGCTGTGGCAGGCTTCCAGAAAGCATATGACAACCAGCGGGAGTTCCGGTAATGTCTGAAGTGTCACCAGCTCGTGCCATTCTTGATGGTTACTTGCGTTGACGAACAGATAGAGGGGCTCTTGGAGGGAAGAGTGCCGACGAAGCGAGGGTAACGCCCTGGTGCAGAATAGTCTCAACGCTTCTTCGCCGGATAGAGCGCGAACTTGATTTCCACGCGCAACTCATCACGCTTGATAAAAAGTTTCAGCTTCTCTTTTTCCTTCTCGAAGGTCAGGTTCAGGCCGCTATCGGCAAGCTGAGCATCTTTTTTCCAGCCGAGTTGCGGCAGGGTTTTCTCATAGAATTCTGCCACCTCTTTTGCATCCCCCGTGCCTTCCACGCTGGTTTCCACGATGCGCCCGTCCGGGGTGTCGTATACCAGCGGTTCTTCCTCATTCTGGGTGAAGCCTTCGGGAACCGGCACGTCTTCAATATCCTTGAGGAAGCTGGAAGAATCCACGGGGGCGTCCTGCGCTTTTGACGGCGGGCATACAAAGAGGGGAACGAGCAGGAGAAGGGTAAGTAGGATGACGATGCTGCGCATGGTGCTATCTCTGGCAGGCGGGACAATAATAGGTGGAGCGTCCCTGCTGTACCTTGCGTTTTATCGCATCGCCGCAGACGTAGCAAGGCTTATTCTCCCGTCCGTAAACCTGGAAACGGTGCTGGAAATAACCCAGACCCCCATCCGAGCGCACATAATCCCGCAGGGTCGAGCCGCCGGAAGCAATGGCCTCCCGCAAGATACTCCGGATCGCCCGCATAAGCGCGGGGAGCTCCTTTTTGGTCACCTTGTTCGCCTTGCGCAGGGGGCTGATGCGGCAGCGGAACAGCACCTCGGAGGCATAAATATTCCCCACGCCCACCACCACCCCGGCATCCATGATCGCCTGCTTGATGGCGACGGAACGTGTGCGGAGCGCATCATAAAGATACGCAGTGGAAAACGCTTTCGAGAACGGCTCTGGCCCCAGATGGGCGAACAGGGGATGCGCGGCCAGTTCGGAGGTCGGGCAGAGCGTCATCAGCCCGAAGCGGCGGGCATCATTGAACACCATCGCGCTGCCGTCGGTGAAGGTGAGAATGACATGATCGTGCTTGCCGGGATGTGCGGGCGGCTTTTCATGCAGCAATATTCTTCCACTCATGCCGAGGTGGATGATAAGGGTGAGATCATTGTCATGCCGTCGCATGACGGCATCCGGCTCCCGGCATTCGCCGGGGCGACAGGTATCCACCAGCAGATACTTCGCGCGGCGGCGGATGGCGGCGATGGTGCGGCCTTCAAGCTGCTCGCGGAACATCGGCGGAAAGGGAATGCGGAGATCGGGGCGGCGAAGCTCCACGTGGCGGAGGGTTTTTCCCGCCAGGCTGTGTTCCAGCCCCTTCCGGATGGTCTCGACTTCGGGCAGTTCGGGCATGGCAAAAACAGAATCTTTGCAGGGAGTGATTTTATTGGGTATAAACCGGGCATGGAAAAAGAACAAGTGACCCCCAAAGAAGATCTGGCCGATTTCGGGTTCCAGTCCGTTCCGCGCGGGGAGAAGGCGGCGCGGGTGCATGGCGTGTTTGCGTCCGTGGCCTCGAAATACGACGTGATGAACGACCTGATGAGCGGCGGGATGCATCGCCTGTGGAAACGCCGCATGGTGCAGGAAATGCGCCCATTTCCGGGCTGTGCACTGCTCGATCTCGCGGGCGGCACGGGTGACATCGCCTTCCGGTTTCTGGATCGGGCGAAGAAGCAGGGCGTCGCCGCGCACGCCACCATCACCGACATCAATGCGGCGATGCTGGAGGAAGGAAAGCACCGCGCCTTGGATGCGAACCGGCTGGAGCATATCGCATGGGCGGTGGTGAATGCGGAGGAAATCCCCTATGAGGCTAACAGATTCGATTATGTCAGCATGGCGTTCGGCATTCGTAACGTAACGGACAGGGAAAAGGCGTTGCGCGAAATCCATCGGGTGCTGAAGCCGGGTGGGAAGTTCGTGTGCATGGAATTCAGCCACGTGGATAACCCCGTGCTTGGGAAAATGTACGATGCATATTCCTTCAGCGTCATCCCGAAAATCGGCGAGATGGTGACGCATGACAGGGCGGCGTATCAGTATCTCGTGGAGAGCATCCGCCAGTTCCCGAAACGCCCGCAATTCGCCCGAATGATAGAGCAGGCGGGCTTCGCGCGGGTGAAATACATCACGCTGGCGCAGGGCGCGGTGGCGATTCACACGGGGTGGAAGGTTTAGTGTCATGCCCTGAATCGCGTAGCAAATTCAGGCGATGACGAAGAAAAATAAGGAAGCCATGAAACAACTGCTGCACCTCCTCCATATCCTCCGCGTACTGGCGCGGCACGATGCGCTGTTTTTTGCGGAGCGGTTGAAGCTGCCGCTTCCCGCGCGGGCGGCGTTATTTTTGCTCCCTCGCCGGAAAAGGAAGGGGCGGGAGGGTGAGCGGCTGGCTGCTGCGTTTACGGAATTGGGGCCGTTTTTCATCAAGTTCGGGCAGGCACTTTCGGTGCGCTCGGATGTGGTGGGGGAGGACATCGCGGAGGATTTGAGCCGGCTGCAGGATCGCCTGCCGTCGTTCCCTGCCACGGAAGCGAAAGCCACGATCGCCCGCGAACTCGGCCAGCCCGTGGATGCGCTGTTCGCGGAATTCGAGGAGGTTCCTGTGGCGGCGGCCTCCATTTCGCAGGTGCATTTCGCCATAGATAAACAGGGGAACAAGCTGGCCGTAAAAGTGCTCCGCCCCGGCATCGAGGCGCGGTTCGCGCGGGATGTCGCGCTGCTGCGTTTTCTCGCGCGGCGGGCGGATAAGCGCAGGCCGGAATGGCGCAGGCTGAAGCTCCGGCAGGTGGTGGATAATTTCGCGCAGACTGTTTCGGTGGAGATGGACTTGCGGATGGAGGCCGCTGCCGCCTGCGAGTTCTGCGATAACATGGCGCAGGGCGGCTATATGCTCGTTCCGGCGGTGCACTGGAACCTTACCGCGCGGCGCGTGCTGACGCTGGAGCGCATCCACGGCATCTCCATTGACGACGTGGCGGTGCTTAAGGGTGCGGGGCACGATGCGGACGCGGTGCTGCGGAAGGCCTCCGCCGCGTTCTTCCAGCAGGTGTTCCGGGATGGATTTTTCCACGCCGACCTGCATCCCGGCAATCTGTTCGTGGGCGAGGATGGCGGGCTGATCGCGGTGGATTTCGGCATCATGGCGCGGGTGGACAGGCGCACGCGCATCTTCCTCGCCGAGATGCTCAAAGCGTTTCTGGACAGGGATTACACGCGCGTGGCGGAGGTGCATTTCGAGGCCGGATACATCCCGGCGGATCAGGATGTGCTGCTGTTCGCGCAGGCCTGCCGCGCCATCGGCGAGCCGCTGTTCGGCAAGGCGCAGAAGGATATTTCGCTGGCGCATCTGCTGGCGCAGTTGTTCAAGGTGTCCGAGGATTTTCAGATGGAAACGCAGCCGCAGCTTCTGCTGCTCCAGAAAACCATGATGCTGGCCGAAGGGGTGGGGCGGCGGCTGAATCCGGAGGTGAATTTCTGGGAGCTTTCCCGTCCGCTCATCGAGGAGTGGATGCGCGCGAACCTGGGAATGCGCGGCCAGGCGAAGGATGCGCTCGCGGAGATGCGCGAGGCAATGGGAAAGCTGCGGCATCTGCACGAATGCATCACGCCGGAAGGCCTCCGCCTGCACCCCGATACCGTGCGCGCGCTGAAGGCCGAGCCGCCAAGCGGAAAGGGCTGGAACTGGCCGTTCTGTGGTGCTATGCTGCTGGCGGTTGTGATACTGTCATCCTGAGCGCAGCGAAGGATCTCAAGCTATGGGGATATGTCATGCCGAACGAAGTGAAGCATCTCAAGCCCCAAGCGGGAGATCCTTCGCTGCGCTCAGGATGACAGGAAGTTATGTGCAGGATAACGCTCATGAAAACTTACTTTGTCTACATCCTCACCAATCAACTCGGCAATGTGATGTATATTGGTATTACCAATGACCTAACACGGAGAATATATGAACATATGCATAAGCTGGTAAAAGGATTTACTACCAAATACAACGTGGATAAACTCATCTATTATGAGCAATATGGCGATGTACGTGAAGCCATTACACGAGAAAAGCAATTAAAAGGATGGACGCGGGCGAAGAAGAATACACTGGTTGAAAGTATGAATCCTGATTGGAAAGATTTAATAGAGGACTGGTACGTGGCGGGGGATTCTTCGCTGCGCTCAGAATGACACAAATGCGCATTTTACTCATCATCACCGGAAGCATCGCCGCTGTGAAAAGCCTGGAGCTTATTCGGCTGCTGCGGGAGCAAAATATCGCTGTCACCTGTGTGCTGACAAAGGGCGGGGCGGAGTTTGTCACGCCGCTTTCTTGCGCCGCGTTTTCGGGGAATAAGGTGTATTCAGAGTTGTTTCCCTCTCCCGTGTGCGGGAGAGGGCGGGGTGAGGGCTTCTCTCCACCACCAGTGCCCTCACCGGAAACCCGGCGAGAAGGCTCGCTCGGATTTCCTCCTCTCCCGCACGCGGGAGAGGAGAGTGCCGCGATGGATCACATCCGTCTTTCGCGGGAGAATGATCTGATCGTCGTCGCCCCCGCGAGCGCGGATTTCCTGGCAAAGATGGCGCACGGGCTGGCGGATGATCTCGCCTCCACGCTGATGCTCGCCACCGATAAGCCCGTGCTTGTTGCCCCCGCGATGAACGTGAAAATGTGGGAGCACAAGGCCACGCAGCGCAACGTGCGTCAGCTCCGCGAAGACGGCATTGCGTTCGTCGGCCCCGTGGCGGGCGAGCTTGCCTGCGGCGAGGAAGGCGAAGGCCGCATGGCGGAACCGGAGGAAATTTTCCGCGCCATCGAGCAGTTCCTCACGGGCAAGGGCGAGCGGCGCGCGCGGAAGGATATGCCGCTTATGGGGCGGAAGGCGCTCGTCACCAGCGGCCCGACGCGCGAGGGGATTGATCCGGTGCGCTATCTCTCCAATTATTCCTCCGGCAAGCAGGGGCACGCGATTGCGAGCGCGCTCCATGCGCTGGGCGCGGAGGTGACGCTCATTTCCGGCCCCACCTCGCTGCCCGATCCGGCGGGAGTGCACATCATCCATGTGGAATCCGCGCGGGAAATGATGGATGCCTGCCTCGCTGCGCTGCCGGTGGATATTGCCGTGTGCACGGCGGCGGTGGCGGATTGGACGGTGGCGCATTTCTCCGAGGAGAAAATCAAGAAATCCGGCATCGGGGAGGATTTTAATCTGGTGTTCACCGAAAATCCGGACATATTGATGGAGCTTTCGCGGCATCGCAAGCATCGCCCGGCACTGGTCATCGGCTTCGCGGCGGAATCGGAGCACGTGGTAGAAAACGCGCGCGTGAAGCTGGAACGCAAAGGTTGCGACTGGATTCTCGCCAACGATATTTCCGGGCGGAAAGTGTTTTCCAGCAATGAGAATTGCGTACACTTCCTTGCCAAAAATGCTGAGGAACATTGGCCAAAACTTTCCAAGCAGGAAGTGGGAAGCCGGCTGGCGGCGAAGGCGGTGGAATTTTTTGCGAAGGAAAAACCGGCGAAACTTAAAATAGTGTCATCCTGAGCGCAGCGAAGGATCCCCTGCGGCGGGAGATCCTTCGGCTTCGCCTCAGGATGACAAAACCCAAGGAGAATCCCATGACCAAAAATATCGGTATTAACCTGCAAATTCTTCCCCACGGTGAGGGGCTGCCGCTGCCGAAATATGAGACTTCCCACAGCGCGGGGATGGATCTGATGGCGGCGATTGAGGACGAGGTGAAGCTGCGCCCCGGCGCGCGGGCACTGGTTCCGGCGGGCTTCGCTATGGCACTGCCGGAGGGGTTCGAGGCGCAGGTGAGGCCGCGCTCCGGGCTGGCACTGAAAAACGGTGTTACGGTGCTCAACACTCCCGGCACGATTGACGCGGATTATCGCGGCGAAGTGAAGGTAATCCTCGTGAATCTGGGCACGGAGGATTTCACCATCACGCGCGGAATGCGTATCGCGCAGATGGTTGTTTCCCCCGTGACGCGGGCGCAGTTTGCAGTGGTGGCGACCCTCGACGAAACTACGCGCGGCGCAGGCGGCTTCGGCAGCACGGGCGTGCTCTCCTCCCGCACGGGCGGATGAGAGGGGCTGGATTGGAACCGGAAACGGCCAGGATTTCTGAGGGGAGAATGGTGCCCAGAGACGGAATTGAACCGCCGACACAGGGATTTTCAATCCCTTGCTCTACCAACTGAGCTATCTGGGCAACGGGCTTCGGGATGTGCCGCGATTGGCACTTCCCGGCATGGGAAGCTGCAGCCTTATAAAAGAAAAGTTACCGCTTGTCCAGTAGGTTTGCGCATGGTAGCTTCCGCCCCGGAAACCAGCGCAGGAGAAGGAATCATGGCCAGCAATAAACTTCAGCCAATCATCGAAAAGGCGTGGGAGGAACGCGCGGGCGTTTCCATCAAAACTACGGGCGAAGTGCGCGAGGCGGTGCGCGAGGTGCTGGATATGCTCGATGGCGGCGAACTCTGCATTGCGGAGAAAAAGAGCGGCGCGTGGGTGGTAAACGAGTGGCTGAAAAAGGCCGTGCTGCTCTCCTTCCGCCTGAATGATAATGCGCTGGTGGAGGGGCCGTTCCAGGATGGCGTAGCCGCCCACTGGTTCGATAAAGTGCCCCTGAAATTCCTGGGCTGGAGCGAGCAGCAATTCCGCGAGGCGGGCTTCCGCGCCGTGCCGGGGAGCTTCGTGCGGCACTCCGCGTATATCGGGAAGAACGCGGTGCTGATGCCGTGCTTCGTGAACGTGGGCGCGCGCGTGGGTGAAGGCACGATGGTGGATACGTGGAGCACGATCGGCTCCTGCGCGCAGGTGGGGAAGAACTGCCATATTTCCGGCGGGGTGGGCATCGGCGGGGTGCTGGAGCCGCTGCAGGCCGCGCCCGTCATCATCGAGGATAACGTGTTCATCGGCGCGCGCAGCGAGGTGGCGGAAGGCGTGATCGTGGAGGAAGGCGCGGTGATTGCGATGGGGGTGTATCTCGGCGCATCTACCAAGATCGTGGATAGGGAAACCGGCGAGGTGATTTATGGCCGTGTGCCCGCCTATTCTGTGGTGGTTCCGGGGACGACCCCCGGCAAAACACCGGATGCGCCCGCGCTTTATTGTGCCGTCATCGTCAAGCGCGTGGACGAGAAAACGCGCAGCAAAACAGGCATCAACGCGCTGCTGCGGGCATAAAAAACACAGCGTTTCCCGTTTATTTCGTGCTTATTTCGTTCTTTGGCAAGGTTTTGCTTGATTTCCTGTGAAAGCTGTGTAAGTTGAGCGGCTCAATTACTACTTCCTATAGGAGTTTATTACATGGCTACCGGTACTGTTAAATGGTTCAATCCCAATAAAGGCTACGGCTTCGTTCAACCTGATGAAGGCGGCAGCGACGTATTCGTACACATCACCGCACTGCAGCGCGCGGGCATCACTGCCCTCGATGAAGGCCAGCGCGTCAGCTACGAGCTTACCACCAACAAGGGTAAGACCTCCGCTGACGACCTTAAGCTGCTCGACGCTTAATTTCCAAGCGAGATTCAAGGAACCCTGTCGCTTGCTTCGTGCTGGCGGGAGGGTTTCTTTTTGCGTTTTTATTCTCCGGAATTCCCTACAAAGCGTCCTGATTTGGCGCAGGAAGAGATAGCGTTCTTGCTTCCGGGGGCGGAGTTGTCTAGAATTTTCCCATGTCACCCCTTGATCCCATTGCACTTTCACAGGCACTCATTCGGCAGGCAAGCCTTTCCGACCAGGACGATCCCGGCGCGATTGCGGTGCTGGAGGAGGTGCTCGTGCCGCTCGGCTTTACGTGCCATCGCATCACCTGCGAGGGCGTGGTGGCGGGTGTTCCGGTGGAGAATCTCTACGCGCGGTGGGGGAAAGGCGTGCCGAATTTATGCTTCGGCGGGCATACAGACGTGGTTCCGGCAGGCGACCTGGCCGGGTGGAGCGTTGACCCGTTTGCGGGAGTGATTGTTGCAAGCGGAGCGCGGGAAAATCCATCATCCGTCATCCATCATCCGTCATCTATTCTAATAGGGCGCGGCGCGGTGGATATGAAGGCCGCGATTGCCTGCTGGGTGGTGGCTGCGGCGGAATATCTGGAGGCGCATAAGGATTTCAAGGGATCACTCAGCTTCCTTATCACGGCGGATGAGGAAACCGGCAGCCACGGTATGCCCGCCACGCTGGAATGGCTGAAAAAGCATGGCGAAAAGATTGACGCCTGCATCGTGGGCGAGCCGACTAACCCTTCCAAGCTCGGTGAAATGGCAAAAATCGGGCGGCGCGGCAGCCTCAATTTCACCCTCGCGGTGGAGGGGAAACAGGGGCACGTGGCCTATCCGAAACTGGCGGATAATCCGGTTACTACGCTGGTGGAGATTCTCCATCGTATTAAAAATACCCCGCTGGACTCCGGCAATGCACATTTCCAGCCTTCCAACCTGGAGGTGGTGAATATCGAGGTTGGCAACAAGGCGACGAACGTGATTTCTGCTCGCGCGAAAGCGGTGTTCAACGTGCGCTTCAACGATAGTTATTCGCGGAAAAAACTGACGGAATGGGTGCGTGCGCAGTGCGATGCGGTGACAAAAAACTATACGCTGGAAACGGATCGCGGATCGGAATCCTTCCTCACGCAGCCGGGACGCTTAAGTGACATTGTGGTGGCGGCGGTGAAGGAAATCACCCGGAAAACGCCGGAACTCAGCACCACGGGGGGCACGTCGGATGCGCGCTTCATCAAGGATATTTGCCCGGTGGTGGAGTTCGGCCTCATCAATGAAACGGCGCACAAGGTGGACGAGCAGGTGGCCGTGGAGGATATTCTGGGACTCACAAAAATTTACGGCGAGATTATCGCGCGGTATTTCGGGGGTTAGCGGTTACGTCCTGGCGGCGACACTTCCTGGCCAAGCACTTCCGATAATGCGTCCGTTATTTGATTCGGCTTGAACGGTTTTTCGATCAGGAGTTTTGCACCCGCATCCAGCACATCTTTTTCCTCCGCGCTGCCGCTGGAGACGATCACCGGCGTATTATGGTTGAGCGTTGCGCCTGCGGTCAGCCGCTTTGTCCATTCCACGCCGGTTTCCGCCTGATTTTCAATGCGCTCATCCGTAATGATGGCATCCGCCTTGTGGGTATCCAGCCAGGCATCGGCATCCTTATGGTTGGCGAAGCTGTGCACCTCCATCCCGGCGCGGCTTAAGATTACATCATATATCCTGCGGATCGAGGCTTCATCTTCAATAATGACGATAACGGGTTGTTTGGAATCGGACATGGGATGCTTTGCTTGTGGTTGGGTGCGGGCTGTTTTACACTATCCATATTATCATGCAATACTTAATAAACCATTAACCGCCATGCAATTTCAGAAAATACATCGTGCGCTGGATGCGTGGTATCGCGCGCACGGGAGGCGCGATTTGCCGTGGCGGAACACGGCTTCTCCATATGCTATCTGGGTGAGCGAGGTGATGCTGCAGCAAACGCAGGTGGCCACGGTGCTGGAACATTATTATTTCCCGTTTCTGGAGCGGTTTCCCACTGTGGAGCGGCTCGCGGCGGCGGAGCTGCAGGAGGTGCTCAAAGCGTGGGAGGGGCTGGGCTATTACAGGCGGGCGCGGAATTTACATAAAGCGGCGCGGCAAATAATGGTTGATGGTTCATGGTTGATGGTTGATGGAGGAAATACATTCCATCATCCGTCATCCATTATCCATCATCTCCTCGCCTTACCCGGCATTGGCTGCAACACGGCGCACGCTATCGCCGCGTTCGCTTTCCATCTGCCAGTGCCGGTGATGGAGGCGAATGTGAAGCGGGTGCTGTGCCGGGTGTTTGCGCTGGCATCGCCGACGGAGAAAACCTTGTGGGAAAAAGCGGAAGCACTGCTCAACCGGGAACATCCGTTCGATTACAACCAGGCGATGATGGACATCGGAGCACTGGTCTGCACGAAAGCGAAGCCGCAATGCGGCGCGTGCCCGCTTTCGGGCATCTGTGCGGGCGGGGAGCATCCGGAAGCCTATCCTTTGCCGGTGAAAAAGAAGCGCCCGCCCGTGCGACAGCGGCGGATTCTTGCCTATTACGATAATCGCGGGCGGTATCTGGTGCGGCAGCGCGAGGGGGAATTTCTGCATGGGCTGTGGGGGTTTGTGGAGGAGGATTGTCATCCTGAGCAACGCGAAGGATCTCACGTTGCGGGGGATCCTTCGCCTGCGGCTCAGGATGACAGGATAGGCAGCATTAAACAGGTTTACAGCCATTTTATGCTCGAAGCGGAGGTGTTCCGCTTGCCGGGGCGGGGGCAGAAAGGGGAATGGAAAATGCTGGAGGAACTGGAGCTTCTGCCGCTTTCCGGTGCGGATAAAAAAGTGGTGGCGTTGCTGAAGGGGGGTGCGTGGTAATCTGTTACTGCACACTCAGCCACGCATCCAAATCCCGCAGTGCCCGCGCGCAATAGGCGCGTTTGCGATCTTTCTTGCCGATTTTATCTTCCAGCGGCGGGAACAGCCCGAAATTGATGTTCATGGGCTGGAAGCTCTGGTTGTCACCCCGCACTTGTTGCGGGGTTATGGTTCCAGTATCTAACCCCGCAATCGTTTCGCTCTGCGGGGTGACAGATTCATAATGCCCCCCCGTGATGTGTGCGAGCAGCGCGCCCATTGCGGTGGTGGAAGGAGGAGGCGCGAGCGTTTTCCCCAGCAATTCCGCTGCGGCGAACCTGCCCGCGAGCAGCCCGCAGGCGGCGGATTCCACGTAACCCTCTACGCCCGTCACCTGGCCTGCGAAGCGGATATGGGGCTTTGCTTTTAGCCGAAGTGCCCCATCCAGAACCCTGGGGCTGTTGATGAACGTGTTGCGGTGGATGCCGCCGAGCCGCGCGAATTCGGCATTCTCCAGGCCGGGAATGGCGCGGAACACGCCCTGCTGCTCGCCGTATTTCAGCTTGGTCTGGAAGCCGACCATGTTATAGAGCGTTCCCAGCACGTTATCCTGGCGGAGTTGCACCACCGCGTAAGGCTTCTCCCCGCGCGGATTGGTAAGCCCGACCGGCTTCATCGGCCCGAAGCGGAGCGTTTCCGGGCCGCGTTCGGCCATCACCTCAATGGGCAGGCAGCCCTCGAAATAGGGGGTGTTTTTCTCCCACTCCCTGAACTCGGTTTTCTCGGCGGCGAGCAGCGCGGCGATGAAATCCGCATAGTGCGCGCGCGTCATCGGGCAGTTGATGTAATCTTTTCCTGTGCCTTTATCGTAGCGGCTCTGGAACCAGGCGATCTCGAAATTGATGCTTTCCGTATGCACGATGGGCGCGATGGCATCAAAGAAGGCGAGGTGTTCCTCCCCGGTGGCGGCGCGGATGCTTTCGGCCAGCGCGGCGGAGGTGAGCGGCCCGGTGGCGATGATGCAGTTTCCCCATTCCGCCGGGGGCAGTCCGGTGATTTCCTCCCGCGTGACGGTGATGTTCGGATGGCTTTCCAGCGCGGATTGCACGGCGGCGGAAAACGCCTCCCGATCCATTGCCAGCGCGCCGCCCGCCGGGATGCGGTGCGCGTCCGCTTTCGCCAGGATGAGGGAACCCGCGCGGCGCATTTCCTCATGCAGGCAGCCGATGGCAGAAGTTTCCGCGTCGTCGCTGCGGAAGGAATTGGAGCAGACCAGCTCGGCGAGTTTATCGGTTTGATGCGCTTCGGTTCTGCGGGTTTTCGTCCGCATTTCGTGGAGGGTGACGCGCACCCCGGCCTCTGCTGCCTGCCACGCGGCCTCGCTGCCCGCCAGCCCGCCGCCGATGATGTGAAGTTGTGATTGCATATTTCCCTACACGCTATAAAGGCTTTATGATAAAATTTATAGCATGAAAAAGGGATGGG
>JAHFPR010000110.1 GCA_023269645.1 Alphaproteobacteria bacterium
CGTCCTGATGACCGGCGCGGTGAACCTCCGCTGGCGGAAAAAGGCTACCCTCGCGGAAATGCTGGCGTAAGCGTGGTTTTTGTGGTAGGAAGATTTTACAATTTAACCTTTGTCATGCCAGCGAAAGCTGGCATCCAGTCCTCTCATAAAAGATTTTTTGCGTCGCGGACGCGCCGCGCTGGATTCCAGCCTTCGCTGGAATGACACTGTAGAACACCATGACCCACGACGTTATCACATTCGGCTGTCGCCTCAATACCTATGAATCGGAGGTGATTCGCGGGCATCTTGCAGCATCCGGGCAGGGGGATGTCGCGGTGTTCAACACCTGCGCGGTGACGAAGGAGGCAGAGCGTCAGGCGCGGCAGGCCATCCGCAAATACCGGCGCGAGCATCCTGATGCGAAAATCATCGTCACTGGCTGCGCGGCGCAGGTGGCTCCGGAACGCTATGCGGCACTGCCGGAGGTGGATCAGGTCATCGGCAATGCGGAGAAATTGAAGGGCGAATCATATATTGCCCTCACCCCGACCCCCTCCCGTACACGGGAGAGGGGGTATGAAACCGAGCGCGTGAAGGTGAACGATGTGTTCTCGGTGGAGGAAACGGCGGCGCACCTCATCACCGGCATCGAAGGCCGCGCGCGCGCGTTCATGCAGGTGCAGAACGGCTGCAACCACCGCTGCACCTTCTGCATCATCCCCTACGGGCGCGGGAACAGCCGCTCCGTGCCGGTGGGCGAAGTGGTGCAACAGGCGGAGGCACTGGTGGCTTCCGGTTATAGGGAAATCGTGCTGACAGGCGTGGACATCACCTCCTACGGCGAGGATCTGCCCGGAAAGCCAACCCTCGGCAATATGATGCAGCGGCTGCTGAAGCTGGTTCCTGGCCTGGAGCGGCTGCGGCTTTCCTCTATTGACGTGGCGGAGATTGACCCCGCGCTGATGGAACTCATCGCATATGAGCCGCGCCTGATGCCGCATCTGCATATCAGTGTGCAGGCGGGGGATGACATGATTTTGAAGCGCATGAAGCGTCGCCATACACGCCAGCAGGTGATAGATTTCTGCGAGCGGGTGCGCGCCCTGCGTCCCGATATGGTGTTCGGCGCGGATATAATCGCGGGCTTTCCCACGGAGTCGGAAGCAATGTTCGGGAATACGCTGGCACTGGTGGAGGCGGCGGGGCTGACCTGGCTCCATGTGTTCCCCTATTCCGAGCGTGAAGGCACGCCCGCCGCGAATATCCCGGCGGATCGCCAGGTTCCCGTGGCGGTGCGGAAAGCGCGCGCGAAACTGCTGCGCGAGGCGGGCGAGCGGCAGCTTGCATCGCTGCTTGTATCGCGCGTCGGGAAAATCGAGCGCGTGGTGGTGGAAAAGCCGCGCGTGGGGAGGACGGAGCAATTCGCGCTGGTAGAGCTGGCCAGGGATTATACGGTGGGTGAAGTAGCGGAAGTGAAGGTGGCGGAAGCGGCGGAAGGCCGCCTGCTGGAAGCTCCGTTTTCCTGTGCCGCTGTCTGATTAATGATGCGGCAGGGGAGGCGTGAGCAGCTTCTTGCGATCAGTCTTTTTCTTCTTTTCCTTCTGCCGGGGCAAGGCGCGGATGAAATCTTCCAGATCCATCTGCGCATCGCCGCCTTCAGAAGGCGTACCCTTTCCGGGTTGGTTCCACATGGTTCTCTCCCTAACCCAAGTTCCACTTGAGCGTAGTATACCACATTCCGCGTAAATATTCCGTTAACGGAATGAATTATTTTTCAGGCGGGTTTTCCGGCGAGGTCGGTGGCGATTCTTCCGCCCCAGGCAAGGCGCAGGGCGTTGGCAATGGCGAGGATGTCTATAGCTTCCTGCAACAGCGCGCCCATCACCGGGGTGATAAATCCGCCTGCCGCGAAACCCATTGCGATGGCACTCAGTGCCATCCCACCCACGGCACTCTGGAGGACGATGCGGCGCATGGCGATGCTGATGTGCATCAGTTCATCCACCTTCGCCAGCGAGCTTTCCAGGATGACCGCGCCGGCAGCCTCTGCCGTCACACTGCTATGCTGCCCGAACGCAATGCCGACTGTGGCTGAGGCGAGCGCGGGGGCATCGTTGATGCCGTCCCCCATGAACAGTGTCGAGGCTTTAGCGGTTTCCGCGCGCACGATGGCGACTTTCTGTTCCGGGCTTTGCGAGGCCAGCATTTCCGTGATGCCGAGCAGTTCCGCGAGGTAATCCACTTCCGAAGCGCGATCCCCCGAAACCAGCATCACCTTGGTGAAATGGTGCGAAGGCGCGAGATGCCCGATGAAGGATTTTCCATCGGCGCGCGGCGCATCGCGGAAACGGAACGTGGCGGCATAGTTCCCATCCATCAGGATAATGCATTCCAACCCCGCCGAAGTGGCGGGAAGCATGGCCGCGATTTCCGGATTCGCCTGCAGCAGTTTTTTACGATGCGTTACGTGGATGTCGTGCCCGGCCACCGTGCCGGTCAGCCCTTGTCCCGGCTGTTCGGAAACGTGGGAGGCATCCATCAGCGCGAGCTTTGCCTGCTCCGCCGCGTGCAGAATCGCGCCGGCCAGCGGATGCTTGGAGTAACGCTCCAGGCTTGCCGCGCGCTGCAGAATATCCTCTTTCGGGATGCCTTCAGCCGGGAGGATTTCCGTCAGTACCGGTTTGCCGCAGGTCAGTGTACCGGTTTTATCAAAAATGGCGGTGCGGCAGGTGGGCAGACGCTCCAGCACGGTAGGGTCTTTGATGATGATGCCGCGCCGGGCGGCCATCGAAACGGCACTGATCAGGGTAACGGGTATTGCGATGAGCAGGGGGCAGGGCGTTGCCACCACCAGCACGGCCAGGAAGCGCACGGAATCACCGCCGAAATACCATGCGCCGAACGCGAATAGCAGCGCAAGCGGCGCGAACACCGCCCCGATACGATCCCCCAGCCGCCGCAGGGAGGGACGCTGCTGCTCGGCCTCCCGCATCACTTCCATGATCTGCGCATAGCGTGAATCGGTGGGGAGTTTTTCCGCGCGGATCGTCAGCACCACCTCGCCGTTAATCGCGCCGGAAAGCACGGACGCGCCCGGAGCCTTGGATACACGGTAAGGCTCGCCTGTGAGGTAGGATTCATCCATTGCGCCATGCCCTTCGGTGACTGTGCCATCTACGGGCGCGGTTTCATGGGGGAATACGACGATCTCATCCCCGATGGCAATATCCGAAAGGGCGATTTCCTCCATCTGCTCCCCCTTTTTCCGATGCGCTCCGGAGGGCATCCGCTCCGCCAGTGTCCGCAGCACGGAAGAAGCCTTGCGCATGGCGTAGGCCTCCAGTGCCTGCCCGCCGGAGAGCATCAGGATAATCAGCACGGCGGCAAGGTATTCGCCCAGCCACGCGCCTGTGATAAATGCCAGCACCGCCAGCAGATCCGCGCCGAAATCGCCGCGAAACAGCTTCAGCAGAATGCGCAGCACCAGCGGAATGCCACCAGGGAGAATAACGGCGATGAGCGGAATATCCGCCGCCGCAAGCGTTCCCACGGGCGGAAGATGCATCAGGCGCAGCATGAAATGCAGCGTGATGGCCAGCAGGCACACGGCGGAAAGCACCCAGTCCCGGCGTGATGCGGGCGGAAGCGAGGTGTTTGGCAGGGGCTTTGTGTGCATAAGGGGATATTCTAGCACAGGCGATGCTATATTCCCCGGTATTCCGAATGCAGCGGGTTCAGAAGGCAGGGAGGCTTATTAAGCATGGTCGGGGCGAGAGGATTTGAACCTCCGACCCCCTGGTCCCGAATTAGATTCCATCCGCTGACCATAGTATTTCGCTATCTTTCGCTATTCAGAATAAATACCTTTTAATAAAGAGTTTTTTATGATTATTTTACGTCGTTCACTCGAACATTCCGACGCACATCTTTCACTATTTTGCGACCTAGGAGCGACCTGGAAATATGCCGAAGCTCACCAAGAGACTCGTGGAGGCCGTCGAACCGGAAGGTAAGGATGTCATCCTGCGCGATAGCGAAATCAAAGGGTTCCTCTGCAAGATCACACCAAAGGGCAAACGCATCTATCTTCTATATTACCGCACCAAGGCGGGAAGGGAGCGGAAGCCGGTTATCGGCGAGCACGACATCCTCTCGTGCGAGGAAGCGCGGGTCATAGCGCAAGAGTGGCGGGCAGAGGTCGCACGGGGTGGGGACCCCTCTGCCGACAAGCACTACGTCAAATCCGCACCTACTGTGTGGGTGCTTAGCGAACGCTATATGGAAGAGCGGAAAGAGCATCTCAAACCCCGTAGCTACGACGAAATCGAGCGCATCTGGAAAAAATACATCAACCCCGAGATCGGCCACCTCAAGCTGCCAGCGGTCAGTACGCAGGATATCGTGAAGCTCCATCGCGCCCACGCGCATCACCCCTATATGGCGAACCGCATCCTGGAAACCCTCCGCAGTGCCTTCGGCCATGCCATCCGCGCCAAAATAATCCGGGGGGAGAACCCCACCCTCCACATCGCCAAATACAAAGAGCACAAACGCGAGCGGTTCCTGAGTACGGAAGAAGTATTGCGCTTGAGCGGGGTGCTGCACTCGGATGAGGTCACCGCGACGGAGATGCCGAGCGTGTTGCAGGCCATCAAGTTGCTGCTCTTCACCGGCTGCCGCCTGAACGAAATCCTCACGCTCCAGTGGCCTTATGTGGACTTCGAGCATCAATGCCTGCGCCTGCCCGATTCCAAGACGGGGGCCAAAACCGTCTATCTCTGCCCGCCCGCGCGGGAAATCCTCTCTGCCATCAAGCGCGAACAGGACGAGGTACGGAAGGCAAAAAATAGTGCGAAAGAGAGTGATCAGGAAGAAATGGAAGAAGAGAAAAACGACTACGTCATCGTCGGGAGGCATCACGGACATCTCATCAATCTCCAGAAGCCGTGGCGGCGTATCCGCAAGAAAGCCGGGCTGGATGACCTTCGCCTGCACGACCTGCGGCATTCCTTCGCCAGCGTCGGCACTGCCAGCGGCTTGAGTCTCCCCATCATCGGTGCGCTGCTGGGGCATAAACACGCCGCTACGACGCAACGTTATGCACACCTGCTAGGCGATCCCCTCAAGGAGGCTGCCGGTATCATTGGCAAGCGCATCGCGACCTCCTTCACCCCGCGTTCGGAGGTCATAGAGGAGGATAACGTGGTGGTGCTGAGGGAGAAAGCGAAGTGACCAAAGATCAAACCACTCTTACCTATCTGCTCAACAGCCAGATGGATGAGCTTGAACGGCAGAAGGCAGAGGTGGAGGGTAAGCTTCGTGCCATGACGCGCTGGAAAGTGGAGAAATTAGCCAAGAACCCTCAGGAGGTTGATCTCCGCGAAGATATAGCGGTAGGGATGGAAGTATTATCCCTTCTCCATGAGGATAAGGAAGAGCTTACACGGATGAAGGCTGAATATCCCGAAACAGTTATTGAACTCCTGGAAGAGTACCGTTGTAGCAATAATCCCTTATTCCTTTGGGAACTATATAGCCTTGCCCGGAAGACAGATAACCCACTTCCGGCTGAAGTCTTGGTCTATCTTGACCGATGCGCCAGTCATATCTTCACCCTCTTCGAGCGGTGTTACCAGTCCGAGAAAAAAGGAACGCCGCTTGAAGCTAATCTCAATAAGGAATTATTAAGGGGCTTTGAATTTTCCGTTAGGCCTGGGAAGCGGCATCCTCTCACCGAGGCTGCCGCTTGGGAAGTCTCTCAAGAGATGACTATGGATGTGCTGCACATTGATCACAAGACTGAGAAAGTTAAGGGTAAGGGAAAGATAACCACAGCTTATGACGAGTTTTCCAAGGCTTCTGGCGTAGTATGTGGAACGGTAGCAAAACGTGTTAGTAATTATAAAAAACAGTATTTTAGAAAGAAATAGTCCATTTCTTTAGATCGTCGGTTGTTGCTCAGAAGCGATGTTTGTCTTTTTATGCTCCTCAGTAACCCAGGAGCATCGAAATGGAAAACCGCATACGTAGCCAAGTAGAACTCGCGAAACTGGCCTTGGAAATCTCCAGGGTCAACCCCAAAGGTAAGCTATGGATCAACGAGACCGAGTTTTCGAGGCTCGTTGACATCAGCCTAAACACGATCCGCCGCTGGCGGTGGGACGGCAAGGGGCAGCGCTTCTACAAATTTGGCCGTCACGTCCGGTACGACTACTTCGAAGCTCAAGAGTTTCTTTCCAACAGTGCCCGCACCTCCACCACCGTCAAGAAGGATTGGTAGAGGACTGCACACCAGCGTTTATGCGTCCTTGATCTCGATTGGGCGCTGGTTTGATAAAGGAAGTACAATGGGAACACAGCAAACTTCCGTGGAAGCTCAACGAGCGCGCGTTAACATATAGCTCGTGGCCGAACCCAGCTGTGGGCGGCGTTATTACCGTGCATCGGCCTGCTATAGGGGAGATAACGCTCCTATAGCCCTTGAAGGACGGTCGGCTCCGGTGGAGTGGATATGTACTGGATAGGAAGAGAGCCCTAACCCACCCTTCAACCGGTGGGTTAGGGTAAGCTATGCCTCTCTGCTCCCGATCCCTCCTATGGAGTGATAACGCATCTACGCGCCTTACTCAGGTAAGTGAAAAGTATACCTGCCTCCTATCGAAGCATACAAGATACTGGAGCGGGTTTTCTTTCTTTGGGCGGGGGGGGCTTTCTCATAGAGAAGATACCTCACGGACGCGCGTAGGCGGTTTGGAGAGAGGTAACGCGAGATCAAGGCACGGTGCTGCCATCATGTTCTTTAGAGCGCGCCTCTTTCTGCGCAGTATACTCGTCCAGTGTCATCATTTCACCCTCCTTCTCCTTCACAGGTGAGAAGGACTTCCCCCTTCCGTCCTGTCTCCAAGCGGTGAAGAACCCCAGCTGCGCAGCGATTATGCCGACGATTCTGTAGGTCTGCTCCGTTTCATTAGGGGCGGCGAGGACGGCAGGGAGCATCCAGAAGAAGGCGAAGGCTGCCACCCAACAGTACAT
>JAHFPR010000111.1 GCA_023269645.1 Alphaproteobacteria bacterium
AGGTTTGCAGCCGCGCCATCTCCCGCGCGGTGAGGACTCTATCCAGTTCATAGTGGACATGAACCCCTCCGTGGTTTTCCTTTATCGCCATCGCGGGAACCCCTTTATATTGCCTTTTCCAAGCATCCCGGAAGGTTTCGTACAGGGAGCCGCCCGGTGGAATCGCCGCCAGCCTTTTTTCCATCGCCCCGGAGTGTTTCGTGCCGTGGTGATTGAACGACGGATCGAAGGGCGCATTTTTCAAATCGTCAATGGCACTCTCGATGCTGCGGAAATTATTTCTATGGAAAAACGGCTTGGGATATGGGTTTTTTACGCCCACCCTGTTGCCGATGAAAATCGCCCTCGTCCGCAGTTGCGGAGTGCCGAACTCCGCCGCTTCAAGGATTCTGACAGACATATCCGGATAGCCGATTTCTGCAAATTGTTGCAGGATTTCTTTATAAAATTCTCCGTTCTGCATCGTTACTATGCCGGGTACATTTTCCATGAATATAAATGCCGGCTTCAGCAGTTTTACAATCCTGATGTACTCACGAAAAAGCTGGTTTCTTGCGTCATTCGGTTTTCTAAGCCCCGCAACGGAAAAGCCGTTACACGGCGGGCCGCCGCAGACTATATCCACTTTTTTCCCACACAGGCTTTCCAGAATGCTCTCTTCGCGCAGTGTTTCTATCGGTTGTTCAAAATGGTGCGACTCCGGGAAATTCATCCGGATTGTTTCGGAAGCGTACGCATCCATTTCCACACTGCCGATTTTAGTGAACCCCGCATTCCGGAACCCGACAGAAATCCCCCCCGCGCCGGAGAATAGATCGAAAAAACTGTAGTGACCGCGACCCCGTAAGGTGACATTGGTATCAAGTTCTTCCCAGTTTCCGTTAGCGAGATAGTCCCGATCCAACGCTTCTCTTAAATTGGAATACCGACTTATGGCATCCTTTGCGCCGCTCAGCTTCGCAGGTCGCTGCTGTTTGGTTCTAACCGATGCTTCCGTTATGTCGAATAATACAGCCTGTTGCATTGCTAAAAATCCTTTCCCTTAACATAAACGCCATTAACATAAACGATGGTCTGCATAAAAAAACAATACTCCAATGGACACTTTATAGCAAGTAAAAGAGTTTGCAATGGACACTTTTATTCGCGCCCACACGAAGCTGGCAAAATGGAAATGCATCGTGTAAAGTGCATAGCACACGAGGCCAGCAGGCCGAATCAGCCTTGAGTCTCGCCCATCTGCGAGCAAGTAGGCGCGCAGGGGGCAATAAAAGAAGCACTATGACAGCACTGAAAGAAATCACCACCAGCCAGCTTCTTATCCTGCTGGGGAACGCGCCGGACGGTGAGAAGGTGGATTTGAGCCGTCTGGATTTCCGCAAGGTGGATATGCGCAACACCGAGGTGCGCGATAAATTCATGGCCATCACGGATCACGCTGCGAATCCCAGGGGGCAGACCCCGTATTTCGTGGATTTGATGTATGCCAACATCAGCGGCAGGGATTTTTCCAACTATAACCTCTCCCACGTCATCATGACGGGGGTGACGGCGGAGCATACCGTGTTCGCGGGGGCGGATCTCTCGGATGCGCACCTGGATGATTCCACGCTGGATTACGCCGATATGCGCTATACCAAACTCCACTTCGCCAAACTGTATCACGCCTCCATCGTCGGCACTAATTTTACCGGAGCGGATATTTCCTCGGCCTATGGGCTGCGGCTGCGCAATCCGGATAAGGATACGGTGGAACGGCTGGGGGTGGTTTCGAGCATCCGCGATGCGATACTTCCAGAAGAGGCCGAGGAATACCGTGCCCGCATCCAGAAGCGGGTGGATCAGCATTTCCCGCATAAGAACCCAGCCTCCGCCAAGGTCAGGCGGAGAGCTTCTGAGGGTTGGTAATTCCGGAACCCCCGGTTTGCCTTGAAAATTATTCTAGATTTTTAGAATTGCGTAATGACGCGGAACATGGTATAATCCCCGTGCAAGCCGGTTGTGTCTCAACGGATAACCGACGCGGTTTTTCAGGATAAAGGAAGCACTCTATGAAAGCGAAAAAAGCCTTGTTATGCCTTCACGCGCTGGCGCAGGAATCGCGTCTGGCGGTTTACCGTTTGCTGGCGGAGGAAGGCGGCGAAATCGGGATGTGCGCCGGAACTATCGCTGAACGCCTCGGCATTCCGCCCACGACCATGTCGTTCCATCTTTCGCAGCTCAAGCACGCGAACCTCGTGGAATCCCACAAGGAAGGCCGTCAGGTGATTTATGTGGCGAACCGCCGCAAGGCACGGAAGCTCGCCAATTATCTCCTCGGCAAGAATGTCGAGATTGATGACGATGACGATGAAATTGTGAAGTACGAAGGCGCGGCGGCTGCTGCTGTTACGCAGGGGTAAGGTGTCCGTCATTCCCGCGCCCATCTTCGCAAGAAAGCACCGGAAAGAACCCCGTCATTGCGAGGAGGCCATTGGCCGACGAAGCAATCCAGCCATTATGAACTGTCTCCCGGCCAGCGTAAGCGCGCCGGGACTGGATTGCTTCGCTACGCTCGCAATGACGGATTATAATGTAACCGACGAACTCGCGGCAGCATGGATTCCTGCCGGAGTTTACCTCGGCGAAGGTCGGGGCGGAAATGACGATTTATGGATGACTCTCACCCATATAACTGATGCGCGCGCGCCTCGAACGCGCCGATCATTTTCTTCACGGCTTTCTCGAACATCCCGCCAACCATCTTCTCGAACATTCTGGACTGGAAGGCGAAATCAATCTCGAAGCGGATGAGGCTTCCTCCGGTATCAACTGGCTCGAATTCCCAGCGGTTGCTTAAATATTTGAACGGGCCTTCCACCAGGCGCACGTCAATCATGCCGGGGCTGTCGCCGTCTTTCGGGCGGTTCAGCGTGACGGTGGAGGTGTAGGCGGTGGCGATCGCCCCGAAGCGGATTTTCAGCTCCGCGAGCATGGTTTCCGCCCCCCCTTCGGCGGTATGTTCCTCCAGCACCCGCGCCGCCACCACCCACGGGATGAACTCCGGGTAACGCTTCACATCCGCCACCAGCGCGAAAAGCTGGAGTGTGCTGTAAGGCAGGCTATGTTCCTGGCGGTAAGTGGGCATGGGTGGATTGCTTCAAGTTTTATTTCGTTTTGCCATCCAATCCTGTATCATAAGCGGCATAGCGTTGAACAGGGAATTTACGTGCCGGAAAAATCTCCTCAAAAAACTACCCCCTCCCTTCCGGATGATCTCCCGGAAAACCGTTTCTTCAACCGCGAGCTTTCGTGGCTTGCGTTTAATATCAGTGTGCTGGAGGAAGCGCAGAACGCGCATAATCCGCTGTTGGAACGGCTGAAATTCCTCGCCATTTCCGCCAGCAACCTGGATGAATTCTATATGGTGCGCGTGGCGAGCATCAAGAACCAGATCCGACTCCACGTGCGCGAGCGCAGCCCGGACGGCCTCACCCCCACGCAGCAACTGGAGGAAATCGGCGCAGGCACACGCGAGCTGATGCGTGCGCAGCACGAATGCTGGAAAGGCTTGAAGGCCGGGCTTCTGGCGGAGCATATCGCCATCGTGCCGCTTTCCGGCCTCGCGGGGGAGGAGCAAAGCTGGATACGGGATTATTTCACCAGGCATATTTTCCCGGCACTCACTCCCATCATCGTGGATGGCGTGCATCCGTTCCCGTTCCTGCCCAACCTCAGCCTGGCGATGGTGCTGACCCTCCAGCCTGAAAAAACGCAGGATGCCGAACAGAAAATCGCCCATGCGGTGCTGCCCATTCCCGTGATGCTGGATCGCTTCATCCGGCTGCCTTCCACGCGCAAAGCGCGCCACCGCTTCGCCCTGCTGGATGATGTGATCGCGCTGTTCCTGAAGGAACTGCTCCCCGGCTATGGGGTGGTGGATCGCGGCATCATCCACATTATCCGCGACAGCGAAATCGAAGTGGCGGAGGAGGTGGAGAACCGTGTACTCTCCTTTGAAACGGCACTGGAGCGGCGGCGGCGCGGCGAAGTCATCCGGCTGACGGTCGGCAGCGGAATGTCACAGATGCTGCGGGAGTTTGTTCTACGGGAACTGCATATCCATGAAAAAAGCATCGCGCGGCGGAACGAAATCCCCGGCCTCGGCGACATCATGGAGCTTTACGGCGTGGACAGGCCGGAGCTGAAATTCCCCCCGCACCGCATCCGCTTCCCCGAACGCATTGACGATTTCAGCGGGGATTGTTTTTCGGCGATCAAGGCCAAAGACCTCATCGTGCATCACCCCTATGAGAGTTTCGACGTGGTGGTGCAGTTCCTCCGCCAGGCCGCGCGCGACCCCAACGTGGTGGCGATCAAGCAGACCCTCTACCGCACCAGCAGCGATTCGCCCATCGTCCATGCGCTCATCGAGGCGGCGGAGGCCGGAAAAGCCGTGACGGCGGTGATGGAACTGAAAGCGCGCTTCGACGAGGAGGCCAACATCCGCTGGGGGCGCAATCTGGAGAAAGCGGGCGCGCAGGTGATTTACGGTGTGCCGAAGCTCAAGATACATTGCAAGGTGTCGCTCGTTATCCGCAACGAGGGCGGGCGCACACAGACTTACGTCCATTTCGGCACGGGCAATTATCATCCGGTGAATGCGCGGGTGTTTTCCGATCTCTCCTTCTTTACCTGCGATGCCGCGCTGTGCCGCGATGCCGCGCGGCTTTTCAACACCATGACAGGCTATGCCACTCCGGAGAAATTCGAGAAAATCATTGTTGCTCCGCTCGGCCTCCGCCTCACGCTGTTGTGGCTGATTGACGAGGAGATCGCATATGCGAAAGCCGGGCGGCCTGCTGCCATCTGGCTGAAGATGAACGCGCTGCAGGATGCTGCGATGATTGACGCGCTCTACCGTGCCTCATGCGCCGGGGTGCAGATTGATCTGGTGGTGCGTGGCATCTGCGCGCTCCGCCCCGGCATCAGGGGGTTAAGCGAGAATATCCGCGTGAAAAGCATCGTCGGGCGGTTTCTGGAGCACGCGCGGATTTTCTGCTTCGGCGCGGGGAAAGGGCTGCCACACCCGGAGAGCAAGGTGTTCATCTCCTCCGCAGACTGGATGCAGCGGAACCTGGACTGGCGCATCGAGGTGATGGTTCCCATCGAAAATCCCACCGTGCACAGCCAGGTGCAGGATCAGATCATGGGAGCCAACCTCAAGGATACCAAGCAGAGCTGGGCACTTGCGCCGGATGGAAGCTACAAGCACCTGCGCTCGCGGAATAAATCCCTGCTTTCCGCGCACGAATATTTCATGAGCAATCCCAGCCTCTCCGGGCGCGGCTCGGCACTTTATAGCGGGCAGGAAAGGAAACGGAAGGAGCCGCAGATTCTCCCCGCCGCCAGACCGGAATTACCCCGGCATATCGCGGTGATGGATATTGGATCAAACTCCGTGCGGCTGGTGGTGTATGATGGTCTCAAGCGCGTGCCGCTTCCGCTGCTGAATGAGAAGGTGCTGTGCGGCCTCGCGCGCGATATGGAGCGCACCGGAAAACTCTATGCTCCCGGTGTGGATCTGGCGTATCAATCCGTGCTGCGCTATATGGAAATCATCAAGGCACTGGACGTGAAGGATGTGTTCGCCTTCGCCACCGCCGCCGTGCGCGATGCAGAGGATGGCCGCGTTTTCGCTGAGCGCATCGAGCAGGCAAGCGGCCTCACCGTGCAGGTGCTTTCGGGCGAACAGGAGGCGCGGCGCGGCGCGCTCGGCATCGCGGCTTCCTTCTATGAGGCGGATGGCGTGGTGTGCGATCTTGGCGGCGGCAGCCTGGAGCTTTCGCAGCTTGTTTACGAGGCGGGGCGCGATTACAAGATCAGCGACATGGTGAAGCAAGAGGTCAGTGTACCGCTCGGCCCCCTGCGTCTGCAGGTTCTGGCGCACGGGGATATTGAGCGAGGCAGGGAGATCGTGGATCATTACCTTGCAAAATTCCCGCTTGCTGCCTGCATGAAGGACAAAACGCTCTATGCGGTGGGTGGCGGGTTCCGTGCGCTGGCGAAGATACATCTTGCCACGGCGGGCTATCCGCTGCAGGTGCTGCATCAGCTTTCCGTCAAGCCTTCCATGCTGAAAAAAACCATCGCCGCCATCATTAAAAGCCCGGAGATGCAATTGAGTACGCTGCCCGCCGTTTCGGCCAAGCGCCTCGATACACTGAAATTCACCGCGCTGGTGCTGGAGCGGCTGCTGAAAACCGGCAGGCCGGAGGAAGTTGTGTTCTCCACACACGGGGTGCGCGAGGGTGCGATGTTCCATCTGCTTCCGGCACGCATCCGGGCGCAGGACGCGCTCATCGCGGGTGCGGCGGATATGATCGGCCACCTTTCCCCCGAAGGTGGCAGGCAGTGGACTTCGTTCGGCTACGAGCTTTACGACTGGATGACCCCGTTGTTCAGCCACGAAACGCTCTATATGCGGCGGTTGCGCAAAGTGGCCTGCATCCTGAGCCGCCTGGCGTGGCACGAGCATTCGGCTTACCGCGCGGAAATGGCTTTCCGCTGGGTGCTGGACGCGGAACTCCCCGCCATTGACCACTGGGAGCGTATGTTCGTGGCACTCATCGTATTTTACCGCTACCAATCCACCGAAAACCCGGAAATCATGACGCTGGCGCGAACGATGCTCAAGAATAAATGGGTGCGCCGCGCGCAGGAAATCGGTTTCGCCATGCGGCTGGGATACAGCATCTCCGGCGGCGCGCCGCAGCTTGTTTCCCGCACACGCCTCGCCGTGAAAGCCAGGAAACTGATACTCGATGCTGGAGATGCCGACCGCGCGCTTATCAATAATGAAGTGCGGCGGCGACTGGAAAAACTCGCTACTGCGATGGGGCTGGCATCCACAACATAGACTTTCCGGAAAGTTGTACAAAAGTTAATTGATTATTAATAAAGTGGGTTCTTTTTACAACTTTCACAGAGGGG
>JAHFPR010000112.1 GCA_023269645.1 Alphaproteobacteria bacterium
ACCGGGTACGCAGCTTACCATGCGCACCTTCCATATCGGCGGCGCAGCGACCTCCACGGTGGAGCAATCCACCATTGAGGCGAGCCAGTCCGGTATTGTCAAACTCATCAACCGCAATATCGTGGTGGATTCCAAGGGCAAGAACGTGGTGATGAGCCGCTCCTGCGAAATCCTCATCCTCGATGCGAAGGAACGCGAGCTGGCGCGCTATAAAGTGCCTTACGGCGCACGGCTTCCGGTGGATGACGACGCGAAGGTGAAAGCCGGAGATATGCTCGCCGAGTGGGATCCTTACACACTCCCCATCGTCACGGAGAAATCCGGTCGCATCGTCTACCGCGACCTCGTGGATAATGTTTCCATGCGCGAAGTTCTGGACGAAGCCACCGGCCTTTCCTCCAAGGTGGTGATTGACTGGAAACAGCAGCGCGGTGGCACGGAACTCCGCCCGCGCATCACGCTGCGGGACGAGAAGGATAATCTGGTGACGCTCGCAAACGGTATTGAAGCGCGCTACTTCCTGCCGATTGACGCGATCCTGAATATTTCGGACGGCGACGAGGTTCATGCAGGCGATGTTATCGCCCGTATCCCCCGCGAATCGAGCAAAACGAAGGACATCACCGGCGGTCTGCCGCGTGTGGCCGAGTTGTTTGAGGCACGCAAACCGAAGGATCACGCCATTATTTCGGAAACCGAGGGCACGGTGGAATTCGGGAAGGATTACAAATCCAAAACCCGTATCATCATCCGCCCGCGCGATGCCGACGAAACGCCGATCGAGTATATGCTTCCAAAAGGCAAGCACCTTGCGGTGAACGAGGGCGACTTTGTGCGTAAAGGGGATCTGCTGATGGATGGCAGCCCCGTGCCGCACGATATTCTGCGCGTGATGGGCGTGGAAGCCCTCACGAACTATATCGTGAGCGAGGTTCAGGCCGTGTATCGGTTGCAGGGCGTTCCGATCAACGACAAGCACATCGAGGTGATCGTTCGCCAGATGCTGCAAAAAGTTGAAATCGTGGAGCCGGGCAACACCACGCTCCTCACGGGCGACCAGGTGGATAAGGACGAGTTCGAGCAGGAAAATGATCGCGCGGTGAATGCTGGCGGCAAGCCTGCAAGCTGCCTTCCCGTGCTCCAGGGCATCACCAAGGCGAGCCTGCAAACGCGCTCCTTCATCTCCGCCGCATCGTTCCAGGAAACGACACGTGTGCTGACGGAAGCCGCTGTTTCCGGCAAGGCCGACCCGCTCTATGGGCTGAAGGAAAACGTGATTGTCGGGCGGTTGATCCCGGCGGGAACGGGCGCATATATGCGCACCATCAAGCGCCGGGCACTCGCGCGCGACAAGGAGTTGATCGCCATTCAGCGCGCGCAGCAGAAGCTGCTGGAGGAAAAGGCCGCGAACGATGCTGCTTCCGCCGCAGAAGCGGAAGAAGCCTCCGCTGCCGCCAACGGGCGGTAATCGGAAGTGTTGCTGAAAGACCTACTTACTTCTCCTCCCCCGCCTGCGGGGGAGGCAGGAAATCCGAGCCACGCCGCAGCGTAAGCGAAGGCAGGCCGGATTTACGGAGGGGGTGTTTTATTGCCGCCATAAAGTTACACCCCCACCGGATTTCGTAAACTCACTGCGTTCGCTAACGAAATCCTCCTCCCCCGCAAGCGGTGGAGGAGGAAATTCACCGCCCTACCCACCGCACCACCGCGCCGCCCCAGAGCACGGAAAGCAAGGAGCCAGCGATGACTCCTGTTTTTACCCCATCCTGCAACGCAGGGTCGGTGAAGGCGAGCATTCCGATGAACAGGCTCATGGTGAAACCAATGCCAGCCAGGATGGAAACTGCATAAATCTGGCTGAACCGCGCGCCCTCCGGCATAGTCACGAACCGGAGCTTAATCAGCCCCCACGCCATGCCGAAAATCCCGATCTGCTTGCCGAAAAACAATCCAAGCGCAATGCCGAGCGGCAGAGACTGGGATAACACCGCCCTATCCATCCCTTGAAAACTCACCCCAGCCGCTGTAAACGCAAAAAGCGGCAACACCAGAAAACTCACCCACGGATGCAGCCGGTGGATGCAGTCATCCAGCGGAGAGTGGCCGGATTGTTTCGGGTTGCGCATCGGAATGGCGATACCCACCAGCACCCCGGCGAGCGTCGTGTGCAGGCCGGCGTGGTGAAGGCAGAACCAGAGGTAAACACCGACCAGCATATAGGGGGCAAGGCTGGTGACGGGCTTCCGGTTCAGCATCCACAGCGCACCCACCCCGGCAAGTGCCAGCAGAAGGGGTGGCAGCGCAATGCCTGCGTTATAAAATCCGGCGATAATCAGGATCGCGCCCAGATCATCGAAAATGGCAATCGCCAGCAGGAAAACCTTGATGGAGGGCGGAATTCCCTTCCCCACCAGCGAGAGCACCGCCAGCGCAAATGCAATATCCGTCGCCGATGGAATCGCCCAGCCTGTAAGCGTTTCCGGAGAATGACGGTTCAGCGCAAGGAAAATAATGGCGGGGGCGATCATCCCTCCCGCCGCACACAGCAGGGGAAGAAAAACCTGATCTTTCCGGGCAAGGAATCCTTCCTTCATCTCCCGCTTCAGCTCCAGCCCGATGAGCAGGAAAAAAAATACCATCAAAATATCTTTTACCCACTCTTTCAGCGGTGCAACCTCCCCCCCCTCTCCGAAACCAAGGCGAATGGGGAGATCAATGAAGGAATAATACCAGCCGGAAAGACCAGAATTCGCCGCCAGCAATGCCAGCACCGCGAAGGCGATCATCACCATCCCGCTGGAAGATTCCGTCTCCATGAACTCGCGCAAGGGACGCGACAAAGCGCGGCGTTTCATGGAACGCCTGTTCTCCGGAGGATGTTTTTTCGTTTTCTTCATCTGTCAGTGGAAAACACCTGATGGCGCATTTTTCTGACACAAGGCAACCACTACTTCTTTAGCAGTTTTGGATTCGTGGTATAAGTCGCCACCGCTTCACCGCGCGCGAGGATGTGCCCTTCCATTGCCTTAAGTGCCTCCGGAGCGGTGAATTTTCCTTCATTCAGCCCCAGCGAAGCAACATCCAGTGCGAACACCTTGAAGTGATAATGGTGCAGAATTTCATCGTTCCACGGCGGGCACGGGCCGTCATATGTATCACCGTGCACGCCTTTCATGGATGCAGCAAAAGCCGCCATATCGTTGATGCCCGCCATCCCTTTGATATTTTTGGCACCGCCTTCCGCAATGGACGTTATTTTTTCAGGAATATCCACCTCGACCCAATGGTAAAAATCCCTGCGCTTGAGGTCAGCGGGGATAATCTGGCCATCTTTATTGGCGGCATCAAACACGGTCGGCACATCCGTATCCACCAGGATAATCGCGTAGGAAGCTGTTTTCTCCGGCGCACCTGACCAGGAAATTTCAGGATTGATGTTGCTGCCCTCCCCGTGATGCCCTTTTTCCGGAACGCATACCACGTGTTTATCCTGGAACCTGTCATCGCTGCCAAGGCCTTTGACAACTACCTCAAGCCCGGAAGATTTCACCACACCTTCCTCCGCATATGCCACACCGGAAAGTGCCGCCAGCACCGCACCCGCAAGTAAAAATCTTTTCATGGTTTACCCCTGGATTATCTGGAACGATGTGGCTCATTATCCGCACTTACCGAAGTATGTACAGGATTTTCGTGATGCATTATCATTCTCCGGTCGCCATTCAATTAACGATAGGCATCATTGTGAACTGTCATCCCCGGCTTGCCGGGGATCCAGGGCGAAGGACTCAGTTGATAGCTATAGACCCCCCGCATGAAGCGGGGATGACACAGGGGTGGAAAAGCAAAATGATGCACTACCCAATTAACACTTGTGCTCTGCGGTGTTTTCCGGTAAAAATAATGAGGGGTAATTCCATGAAACATAAGTAAAACAAGAGGAAAACGTGATAAAATCCATCGGAATTTTAGGGGCAGCTTCAATCCTTTTCCTGGCATCTTCAGGATTATCACAAACACCCAGCCCGGCGGATAACGCCCCCCCTCCCCCCGCAGCAGCTTCTCCCGCCACTCCGGATGCAACCCCGGCTCCTGCCCCGGAAGCACAGCAGGATGTTCCGCCCGCTTCTCCGGTCACCGTTGCCCCCGCAACTCCGGCAGCGCAAGCTCCTGCTCCCGCACAAAGCGAACAGCAGCAGACGGATGCCTACAGCAAAGCATTGCAGACGCATCTGGCGAAATTCAACCAATATCCCGCCGAAGCCAGGAAGCAGGGGCTGGAAGGCACGGTGATCGTGCATATGAAGCTGGATCGGGAAGGGAAGCTCCTTTCCGAGGAAGTGGCGCAGGGTTCCGGCAACGAAATTCTGGATAAAGCCGCGCGGAAAATGGTGCAGGCCGCCAGCCCCTATCCCGCCATGCCGCAGGATTTCTTCGCAGATGCAAAAATCGGCGAGTTCATGGTTCCGATTGTTTATATGAAATGATAGTCGCCTAGCGATTGTCATCCTGAGGCGAAGCCGAAGGATCTCCCGCCGCATGAGATCCTTCGCTACGCTCAGGATGACAGGATTCATCATCGAACAATATGCGGTTCGCCGCACCTTCCGGGTCGTCATACTGTCCGGATTTAAGTGCCCACAGGAACCCCGCCAGACCGATGATCCCCAGCGTCAGCGCGATTGGTATCAGGTAGGCCAGCACATTCATGGCGTACTCCTTTGGCATGGCCTGGCACTCCGGTTCAGCCGCAGCGCGTTCGCAATCACCACGATGGAGGAAGCGGACATCGCCACTGCCGCGATAAGCGGCGTGATGTAGCCCATCGCCGCAACCGGAACCGCCACCACATTATACACCAGTGCCAGCGCAAAATTCTGCTTCACGAGGCTGGCACTCCGCCGCGCCACGTCATGCGCCTCCAGCACCGGTGCTAGTTTCTCGCCCTGGAACACAATATCCGCCGCATTCTGGGTGATTTCCATTGCCGAGGAAGGCGACATGGAAACGTGCGCCGAGGCCAGCGCGGGCGCGTCGTTCAGCCCATCCCCCACCATCAGCACTTTTTTTCCCTGCGCCGCCATATTCTGCAGGTATTGCGTTTTTTCCACCGGGGAAGTTTCTGCGTGCCAGTCCGTTATCCCCAGCGTTTCCGCGAGTGCCTGTACCACCTGTTTTCTATCGCCGGAAAGAAGGGTCACGCCCATGCCCTGTGCCGCCAGTGCCGCAACCACCGTCGCCGCATCCTCCCGCGTTTTATCCGCGAAGGTGAACCGCGCGGGCTTTTGGCCGGGGCGGGCGAGCCAGAGTTCCATAAGTTGATGGTTGCTGTTTTTCTTGCCATCAACCATCAACCATGAACCATCAACCGACATGATCCACGCGCCCTTCCCCAGCTTCACCTCCCCGGCTTCCAGCCCGCAACCGGGCACTTCTTTCACTTTTAATGATTCAAGTTTCCCCTGATATGCGCGGCTGACCGCCCTGGAAAGCGGATGGCTGCTTTTCGCCGCGAGCGAGGCCGCGAGGCGCAAATCCTCCTGCGTATATTCGCCGCCGGTAAGTTCCGGATGGCCGAGGGTGAGCGTTCCGGTTTTATCGAACACCACATGATTGATGGTGGCCAGTTTCTCCAGCGCGTCGCCGGATTTCAGCAATATGCCCTGCCGCATCAGCCGCCCTGTCGCCAGCACCTGCACCACCGGAACCGCCAGCCCCAGCGCGCACGGACAGGTGATGATAAGCACCGTCACCGCCACCATCAACGCCTCCGGCCAGGCAAGTCCCATCCCCAGCCACCAGCCGAGGAACGCCCCAAGCGCAAGCAAATGCACCACGGGCGTATAAAGCCGTGCCACGCGGTCGGCCAGCCGCACGTATTTCGCCTGCCCCTGCTCCGCGTGTTCCATCAGGCGCACCACTTCCGCCAGCAGGCTGTTATCCCCCGCCTTCGCCACGCGGATGGTGAGCGGCGCGGAAAGGTTGATGGTTCCCGTAAACACGCTCTCGCCGGGCTTTACCGCACGCGGCAGCGTTTCCCCGGTGATGAGGCTGGTATCGAGTTCGGATGTTCCTTCCGTCACCACGCCATCCACCGTCACTTTTTCGCCGGTGGAAACCAGCACCGTCATGCCTTCCTTCACCTCGCCGATGGGGAGGGAGCGTTGGATACCATCCTCCAGCACCGTCGCGGAACCGGCCATCAGTGCCAGCAAATCCTGTGCTGCGCCGCGCGCTTTCCCTCGCGCCTTCATATCAAGATACCGCCCGATGAGCAGGAAAAACAGCAGCATCGGCCCGGTTTCAAAGTACACGTGCTCCCCGCCGCGCAATGTTTCCCACAGGCTCATGGCACTGGCGAGGATCACCGCCAGCGAAATCGGCACATCCATGTTGGTGCGTCCGGCGCGCAGGGCGGAAAGCGCGGAACGATAGAAAGGCAGCCCGGCATAGACCACCGCCGGCAGGCTGATGAGGATGGAAACCCAGCGCATGAAATCCCGCGTGGCGATGCCCATCACCTCCCCGGTTTCCGACCACAGCACCACGGAAAGCAGCATGATGTTGCTGGAGGCGAACCCCGCAACACCCAGGCAGCGCAGCAGGAATTTCTGCTCGTGCGTTTCGTAGGTTTCGAGTGTTTCCGCATCGTAAGGCACAAGCCGATAGCCCATTTTCATGACAAGCTGCACCAGCGCATTGCCGTGCTTTTTCTCGCCTTTCCAGCGGAGGGTCATGCGACGTGTGGTCATGTTCACGCGGCCTTCCACCACCTCTTTCTGCTTGGCCAGCGTGGATTCGATCAGCCACACGCACGAGGCGCAATGGATCCCCTGCACCATCAGATGCAGTGTAAAGACACCCTCATTATCACGATCTACAAAATGCGTAACATCCACATCTTTCACCTTGTCGTCGGGTTT
>JAHFPR010000013.1 GCA_023269645.1 Alphaproteobacteria bacterium
CTCTACCTGTTCCGCACACGCCACCCTGCTGCAAAAACATTGCTCGGCATCACGCTGCTGTGGAGCCTCTCCATCGCCTTCCGCACGATGGATATGACGATCTGCCCCATGTTCCCCCTCGGCACACATTTCCTGTGGCATATCCTCAACGCCGTGGTGCTTTATAAGTTAATCGGATTACTCGCCGCAGCACCCCAAAGAGCAGCACCAGCGGGCTGAGAAGAAGCAGGCACAACCCCACGATAAAAACAGCGAGCGATTTCAGGTCTGCCCACATAATCCTCCGATACAGAAATATCCTATTTTGGGATAATTCTGTTTTAGGATTATTCATCACGGCTAATCAAGCATTAAGGGGCTGGCCGTGGGCAAAACTATCTATTCGGAAGAATATAAAAGGCTGCTGGATTTCCTGATTGAAGCGCGGGGGAAAACCGGGCTGACACAGCAGCAACTGGCGAAGAAGCTCGGCAAGCCGCAATCCTATATCTCAAAATACGAGCACGGCGAGCGCAGGCTGGATGTGGTGGAATTCATCGCCATCGCAAAAATTCTCAAGGCGGATATGGCGAGCATCGTCAAGGCACTTTCCGGGTGATATGGTGCTCCTGGATGATAGATGATGGATGATAAAAAGTTCTCTTCCATCATCCATCATCTATCATCCAGGAGCACCATATCATCCCGATGAATCATCTCATCCCGCCCAAGGCCGCGCAGATGCTCCGGGAAATCGGCGGATTTTTTGCCGATGACCTGCCGCGCGTCCTCGCTGTGGAAGGCCGCCAGCCCGCGCCCGATTTCCTTCCCCGCGCCGCTTAAGATAGCCACCGCATCGCCGCGCTCGAAATTGCCGCGTACCTCCTGCACTCCTGCCGGAAGCAGGCTTTTGCCCTTTTTCAGCGCGGCCAGCGCGCCGTCATCCACCACCACTTCCCCCGCGACGGAAAGTTTGTGGGAAAGCCAGGCGCGGCGGGCGTTTTCCGGATTATCCAGCGCGCGGAAATGCGTATGGCGCGCGCCCGCTGAAAGTGCGGCGATGGGGTGTTCGGGCAGCCCCAGCACCACCAGCAGATGGCAGCCGGAAGCGGTGGCGATGCGCGCCGCCGCGATTTTCGTGACCATGCCGCCGGAGCCGACATCGCTGCCGATGCCCCCCGCGAACGCCTCAATTTCCGGCGTGATGGCGGGCACTTCCGGGATATGCTTCGCCTTTTTATCCGTGCGGGGATTGGCGGTATAAAGCCCGTCCACATCCGAAAGCAGGATGAGCACCTCCGCCCCGGTCATCTGCGCCACGCGCGCGGCGAGGCGGTCATTATCGCCGAAGCGGAGTTCCGCCGTGGCCACCGTGTCGTTCTCGTTGATGACGGGAATCACCCCGGCGGCGAGCAGCGTTTCCAGCGTATCCCGCGCGTTAAGATAACGGCGGCGGTTGTCGGAATCCTCCAGGGTCAGCAGCACTTGCGCGACGTGGAGCTTGTGGGGGGCGAAGGCGGCCTGCCACGCCTCGATGAGCGCGGTCTGCCCGCAGGCGGCGGCGGCCTGTTTCTCGGCGAGTTTCAGCTTGCGCCCGCCCACGCAGAGCCTGTCCCGACCCAATGCCACCGCGCCGGAGGAAACAATGATGATGTGCTTGCCTTCCGCCCGGAGCGCGGCGACATCCTCCGCCAGCGTGGCGAGCCACCGGGCGCGCGGCTTCCGCTCCTCCCCCGCCAGCAGCGAGGAACCCACCTTGATGACAATGCGCGACGCGCGGGAGAGAAGGTTCATATTTGTTTACGTTTTATTAACCTTGGTGTGGCAGAGTAAGATTAGTGCAGGTAATTCAATAACTGTAAAGAGGTTTTCATGGGTGAGCATTATGATGGGCTGTCGGATTTCCAGAAAGGCCTGGCCACCGCCGGCGCGCGCCGTGAGTGAAAAGAGGTGATAGGAAGGGGAGATGCCCAGCCGCACGAGGGCGAGGGTTTTATCGCTGACCGGAAAGAAGCACGCGCAAGCGATAAGGCAGCAATGGAGCGGCTGATGCAGGACGACGGATTGGTGCGGGAAGCAGCGATGCTGGAAAAGATATTGAATCTTGGCAAGGGCGGAAGGTCGGTTTCGTGAAAGTCATACTCTCCCTGCGCGGCGGGGACGAGGGGTAAATTCAGCCTCCCAGCACACGCGCAATTATTTCAGGCTGCTTTTCAATGCAGGTGAGGTAGGCGATGGCGGTGGTATCCGGCGCGCGGTTGCCCTGTTCCCAGTTGCGGAGCGTTTCAAGGTTAAGGTGGAACGCCTCGGCAAATTCCTTCTGTGTCATGGAGAGCTTCCGGCGCAATGCCGCAACATCCGGGCGCACGGTTTTGCAGCCGTTCTCAAGCGCATCTTCCACGGCGGAAAGAATGCGCCTGTTTTCTTCCGTTTTCCTGGATTTTTTCAATGCATTTTTAATGCCCCGCAACGCCTTCTTTTCAAGACGCTCCAGGTTTTTATTGTCGCTTTTCTGTGCCACTTCGTTCTCCTTAATCGCTTACCAGCTTTTTGAGATTTTTCTTTTCCGCCTGGGTAATATTTCCCTTCTCGGATTTGCTGTACAGCGTGATCAGCAGAATCAGTACGCCCTGCGTATAATGGTATAATATTCTCACCCCGCCGCGCTTGCCTTTGTTATCTTTACCCGTTCGCCACCGCAACTTCCTTACGCCGCCCGTGCCGGAGATAATATCGCCCGCTTCAGGATGTGCCTCCAGATAGTCGTACAACGCTTCCCGCGCCTCCTCCGAAAGCAATTTCCGGGACAGTTTTTCAAATTGCGGCGTAACTTTGACGATGAGTGCCATAGTAGTTCATTGAACCATTGATGTCAAGTGGAACAGTAGTTCATTGAACTACTATGTTTTTCCTAGGTTCAATCACCATTTGATTTTTCGGTACTATATTGATCTATATTCTTAATTATAGTTCATCGTCATTCCAGCGATCTTATCTTTGGAAAGACTGGCTGGAATCCAGCAGCGGCGTGTCTACGCTGCGAAAAGCCTTTCCGCCGCAGACGCGGCTTTGGCTGGATTCCAGCTTTCGCTGGAATGACGGAGTACTTAATTTATATGGTGATTGAACCTAGTTCAACTCTTCAATCTGCGCATCCGTCAAGTTCCCCGGCACGAGGAGCAACGGGATGTGGTAGCGGTGGCCGAGCATCGCAGTGAGGGAAGTGAGCACCCCGCCCTTGTTGGAGGAGCCATCTGCCGCCACGCCGAGCAGCAGCATGGTGATTTCCGGATGCTCCTTGAGGCAGGCGCAGATTTCCTCCGCGATCATGCCATCCCGCACCCAGGATTGCGCGGGGATGTGCCGCTCCATCGCCACTTCCGCGAAGGTTTCCAGCAGTGCCTGCGCCTCCGCGCGGCGTTCGTCGCGGATCACATCCGCCACCGAGAAGATGGTGTTGTAATCCACCGGCTCCACCACATACAGCATGGCCACCGCACCGCTTCTGGCTTTTGCCTTCGCGCAGGCGTATTTCAGCGCGGTGCGCGAGTGTTCCTTCTCGTTGACACAGACGAGGTATAGCGGTTTCTGTTTTTGTTTCTGTGGCATAAGTTTTTCCTGTTTGCTCCCGTGTTAGCCTACTGGCTAACACGATGAGCCTGAGCCGCTACGCGGCACTAAAGACAGCAGGCTTACTAGCCTGCCCACTGAATTCCGAACTCTGAACTCTACACTATCGCTTGAACACCCTGCTTCCTGCCCAGCCCGCCGAGAGTGCCATCAGCACACAGAGGAATCCGTAAAGGATGCGCTGCCGGTGTGCAAGCTCCGCGACGAACGCCTCAAAGCCAGTTTTGCTGACGCGGATCGGGATGGTCTGCACGGAGGTGAGCTGCCCGTCGTTGAACAGGAACACCTCCGCCGTATAGGTTCCACCCAGGATGTTCTTGGGGAAGCCCAGCCAGGTGCGGAACAGCGTTTCGCCCATGAAGGAAACCTCCCCCATATCGGGGCGGTAGAGCTTCTCGCGCGCCAGATGGTTCATCAGCGCGCCCCGGAATTCCAGCAGCGTGCCCTCCCCGTGATGCCCGCCTTCCGCTTCCGGCGTGGCGATATGCTCCAGGCCGATGTCGAGGGTGGAGAGCAAATGGTCGTTGCGGATGGATTCCGCCGTGCCGGTAGCGGCGGCGGCATAAAACGAGGGAACTTCCGCGAACTCGACGTTCTTGCGGTTCATCCAGATGCCCCCGACGCGCTCCTTCTTGCGCACGAGGTAATGGTGATCCGGCCCGCGCAGCACCACCACGATGCGCCCAATGTCGCCGCGCGCGCCGTAAAGCAGAATATCCTGCCCGTTGAAATCATGGCCGATGTCCACCGAGCGCACGTCGAGATCGGCATCCACCGGGCGGGCGGAGGCGGAAGTGGAGAGCAGAGCGCAGAGAGCAGAGAGCAGGAGGCAGAGCGTAAGGAAAGAAGTGCGGAAAGTGCGCAATCTTCTTATTGCCTCCTGCTCTCTGCTCTCTGCGCTCTGCTCTCTCATCACTCTATTACCGTCACCGAATAAAGATTTTCCGGCTCCAGGAACAGCCCCACCGCCAGCAGGATGCACACACCGAGCACTATCAGTGCCAGCAGGATGCGTAGCCGTTCCGCCGGGAGCTTCAAGCCCAGCACCGTGCCCACCTGCGCGCCGACCACACCGCCCGCGATCAGCAGTGCCGCCAGCACGATGTCCACCGATTCCGTGCCGATCGCGTGCAACAACGTGACCAGGCTGGTAACAAAAATAATCTGGAACAGCGAGGTTCCCACCACGATGACAGTCGGCATGGCGAGCAGGTAGATCATCGCCGGGATCATCACGAAGCCGCCGCCGATGCCCATCAGTGCAACCATCACGCCGCTCACCATGCCGATCAGCACCGGGAGGATGGCACTCAGCTCCACGCCGGAGCGCGGGAAAGAGGTTTGCATCGGCAAGCGCAGGCTTCTCAGCCAGATGCCGAACCTGCCCCCCTGCTGCTGATGCGGCGCGGGCGCGTGGCCATGTTTCTGCCGGAGGATGGTGCGGCTGCTCTCAATGGCCATCAGTGTGCCGATCATGCCGAGAAAAACCACGTAAATCAGCGAAATGGCGAGATCAATCTGTCCCGTCATCTGCAGGATGGCGAACAGGATGATGCCGATAAGGGAGCCGATCACCCCGCCGAGCAGCAGGTATGCCCCCATTTTCATATCCACGTTGTTGCGCCGCCAGTGCGCGAGAAAACCGGATACGGACGAAGCGATGATCTGGTTGCCGGAAGTCGCCACCGCCACTGCGGGCGGGATGCCGATGAACATCAGAAGCGGCGTGATGAGGAAACCCCCGCCGATGCCGAACATCCCCGCCAGCAGCCCGCCCAGGCCGCCCAGGCTAAGGATCAGCAGCATATTCACCGGTATTTCCGCAATGGGGAGGTAGATCATTTTATACTCCGCTCCTTGCTCGGCTTCCTAGCCTCGCAAATGAGCCTAAGCACTCCGTGCACTAAAGCCCTGCAGCTTTCTGGCTGCTATTGTGACGCTATAGAGTACCGAACTCTAATCACTCACCGCGCTTTTTGCCAGAGTCTTTTGCAGTGCACCAGCATTGTTTTATACCAGGCAACAGCCTCTGATCCGCTTCCAATCAGCGTTACAGGGTGACAAACAGAAAATAATCCTGTATAACGGCTGCATTATACAACCTTTTATGTTCCCAGATGGCTGACGGAAACCAGAAAAAACTTCCCGAAGTGCGCGCAGCGGCACTTGTGCTGCTGGACGCGCAAGGCCACGTGCTGCTGGCGGAGCGTCCGGCGCATAAAGAACTGCTGCCCGGATGGTGGGAATTCCCCGGCGGCAGGATAGAGCCGGGTGAAATGCCGGCGGACTGCGCGATACGCGAAACATATGAGGAGGTTGGCGTTGTGGCACTTCAGGTGGAGCCAATCACGTTCATCGCGGAGCAGCGCCTGCTCGGAACACCGCAGGAATATTACGCGCTCGTGCACCATTATCTCTGCCGGGAATGGGAAGGCGAAGCATATTCGCGCGAAGGCCAGAAACTCGCCTGGGTGGAGCCTTCCCGGCTTGGGGAATATCAGGTGCTGCCGGGGATAGAAAAGGTAGGAGAGGTGCTGGTGCAGGTGCTGAGTGCCAGTGGGCCGGGGACATGGCAGGTGGAAGGATTAAGCGAGAGCGAAAAGGGTAAGGGCAAGGGGTAGGCCGCAGGGTTTTCTTCCTACTTGCGAACGCTCATATAAACTGCAGCACACTGATCCGCGTTTTATCGTGTTCGCGCGTGTCGAGAAGGTGGTAGCCCGCCACTTCCGGCGGATCATCCTGCTTGCCGCCTTCAAGGATAACAATCGCGCCGGGCTTCAGCCAGCCCATATCGCGCAGGGATTCAAGCGCGGCGGCCTCCAGCTTCTGCCGATAGGGCGGATCAATGAAGGCAAGGTCATGCTTGCGGCTCGCGGGGGGCAGGCGCGTGGAATCGCTCCGGACGAAGGAAACGCGCGCCGTTTCCCCAAGCTGCGCGGCGTTACTCCGCGCCAGGCTCATGCGCTGCTGGTTCTGATCCACGAAGGTGATGTGCTCCGCGCCGCGCGAGAGTGCCTCCAGCCCTAGCGCGCCCGTGCCGCAGAACAGATCCACCACGCTGCGGTGCTCCACCCGGCTGGGGTTATCATCCTCCACGAAGAGGACATGGTTCAGAAACCGCCCGTGTTGCAGAATGTTGAAAATCGCCTCGCGCGTGCGCGCCATCGTAGGGCGGAGGGCGCGATCCTCCTGCACCTCGATGTTCTTGTTACGGTATTTTCCCCCGGTGATTTTCATAAGCGGCTCATCCCGGAATGACATTAAAGCACCCGCCCGGCTATGACAACTGGGTTGATACTGTCCTATAGTAGTTTAGTTTCCTCCTCTCCCGTGTGCGGGAGAGGAGGATTTCGTTAGCGGGCATAGCGAGGTTACGAAATCCGGTGAGGGCACTTGGCTGCTGGAAACAAAGAAGCCCTCACCGCAAATCCGGCCAATAAACTGGCTCGGATTTACTGCCTCTCCCGCACACGGGAGAGGGGAAGTAGCAAACACTGAACAGACTTGCCTGCGCAAATGACGATTCTTTGAAATTAGGACAGTACCCAGCTTATACAGCCTTGCCCTTTGCGGCTTTTTCCAGCAGCTTTCGCACCAGATGCTGCGGGGCTTCCTGCACCGCGCCGAGCGGCAGTCCGCCCAGCTTGAAGGGGCCATACTGCACCCGGATCAGCTTGTTGACGGTCAGCCCCAGATACTCGCAGATATTCCGCACCTCGCGGTTTTTGCCCTCGCGCAGCGTGATCTTCAGCCAGGAATTCCGCCCGCCCGCCGTTTTTTCCAGCTCCGCCAGCACCGCGCCGTAGGTCACCTTCTCGCCCTTGCGCCCCTGCACGGTCAGCCCCTGGCGGAGTGCCGTAAGTTTCGCCACATCCACCGCGCCGAACACCCGGACGCGGTAGGTGCGCTCCCACCCCGTGGAGGGATGCGCCATATGATGCGCCAGATCGCCGTTATTGGTCAGCAGCAGCAGCCCCTCCGTGTTGTAATCCAGCCGCCCGACAGTGAGCGCGCGGGCAAGCTCCTTCGGCAGGCGGTCATACACGGTAGCACGCTTTTCCGGGTCTTTCCGCGTGGTGATGCAGCCGGGCGGCTTGTGGAAAAGCCAGATGGCGGCTTCCTCTGGCAGGTCGGGCAAGGGCTTGCCCTTCACCAGGATGGCCTGTTCCGGGGTGACATTCAGTGCCGGAGTGGTGAGGACGATACCATCCACCGACACATGGCCGCGCGCAATCCACAACTCCGCCTCGCGCCGCGAGCAGATTCCGGACTGGGCAATGCGGCGGGCGATACGCATATATGTGCGGGGAAGGTGAGGGGGAAGATCGGGAACAGGCGGAAATGTAGCACCTGCAAGGGGTTCTTTCAAGAGTAAAGAAACTCACGCGCATTCTGGAGGGCATTGTCTAATAAAGATAGATACGCTGCACTGTCACCCCGTCTTTATGACGGGGTCTGGCAGGATTGCTTTCAGCAATCCCGGGCATTGCGCCGGGTGTCGTGACAGGCACGGCATGACAAGGTGAGAAAATCCACCTGTTAAACAATGCGCATTCTGAGCCGGATTTGCGGCGAGGGCTTCTTTGTTTCCGGCAGAAGCACCCTCGCCGGATTTCGTAAAGCTCACTGCGTTCGTCAACGGAATCCTCTTTCCTGCACACGGGAGAGAGAAAACAGAAGGAACAGCCCTGCTATGCCGCCCGTATTTGCGTCAGGAAAGCATCTACCTGCGCGTTGAGTTCTTCCGCCTGTTTTGAGAGATCCTGCGAGGCGTGAAGCATCTGCTCCGCCGCCGAGGCGGCCGTGGTTGAGGATTCGCTTACAGCACCAAGATTTGCAGAGATTAACTGCGTATCCGTAGCGGTGGATTGCATACTCCGCGCGATTTCGTTGGTTGTGGCGGATTGTTCTTCCACCGCAGAAGCAACATTGGAGGTGGCCTCATTGATCATGCTTACCGAGGATCGTATTTCTTTCAGCGCGTCTACAATCGCCACGGAGGCAATGCGCATTTCCTCAACAACGGCCTGTATTTCGTTTATCGAGTTGTTTGTCTGGCCGGCGAGGGACTTCACTTCCCCCGCAACAACGGCAAAGCCCTTGCCCGCCTCACCTGCGCGGGCAGATTCAATGGTGGCATTGAGCGCGAGCAGGTTGATCTGGCCTGCAATGTTTGAAATCATCTCCACAATGGAGCCAACTTTCCCGGAAGCGAGGGTGAGTGCTTTCGCCAGATTATCCGCATTGTTGGTTTTCTCAGAAGACTGGGAAACCATCTGGCTGGTTTTCTGTATCTGGCTTGAGATTTCCTTTACAGAACTGGAAAGCTCCTCCGCCGCTGCAGTTACTGTCTGGACGCGCAGCGTGGTCTGGGCGGCTGCATCGGTTGCGCCCGTTGCCAGATCGGAGCTTTTCAGGATAATGCCTACCATGTTCCTGGCAGTTTGTGAAAGCTCTGTCGCCGCCGTTGCCACGATATTGACAATGGATTTAACGCTGCGCTCGAAATTATTTGCCAGCGTTTCCTGCGCCTTCTTCTTTTCTTCAATGGCGGCAACTTCCTTTCTTGCCTGTTCCGCCTTCATCCGCTCCACGGCCAGCGCGTTATCCTTGAAGGTATTGAGTGCCGCAACAATTCTACCGATTTCATTGCGGGAATGCGCGGGGAGATCCGTATCCAGCTTGCCGTTGGCAAGCTCGGTTGTTGCGTGCACCACATCGCGGAGGGATCGGGTGAGGGTGCGGATGATAACAAAAGAAAACGCGGCAATCGCCAGAAGCGCAACGGCAACCATCGTAATATTCTTTTTCAGATTTTCTGCAGCAGCATCCATGCCTTTCTGCGTATGTTCGGCAAGCGCAACGGCCATGTCATTCTCGATTTTCTTCAGCCCTTCGATTTTGAGGGTAATCGTTTCAATCCAGTGCGTTGCGGGGACGCTTTGAATGTCGGTATTCGCCAGGGCAATCTGCCGCATTCTTTCAACCTCTTTCGAGGTGTCGCTGGTCACAATTTCTTTATATTTCGCCTTGTCCCCTTCGGAAGCGTAGGACAGAAAAATGCTGCTGAAGGCTTCCTGCATGGCAATGGCATATTTCAACTTGTCCAGATCAGCGGCACTGAAGCTGCCGGAGCTGAACCCCGCCGAGCCTATGGCACGCTCGATGCCCGTATATTCCTTGGTGCGCAGGAAATTTGTATAGGAAGCTATGCCCAGTGCCACATCTGAAACCGGGCTGAGGTTCGCAAGGTAATTCACCAGATCAATAATTCTGGCATTGGAAGCAGTATAATAACCCACGGCATCGGATTTGCTGATGGCAAGGCCATCAACAGAGGCGCGGATGGCTTCCATTTTCTTAATGTTCTCAAGAACTTCATTAAGTTTTGCGGTGAAGGTGGCATCGTATCCCTTGCTCCTGATTTCAGCAAGCGCGCCGTTCAGCGTGTCCCGCTGCACGTCTGTTTTTTTGCGCTGCTGCGCCAGTTCATCCCTGAACTGCTCTCCGTGGCTGCCGACAAAAATCCCCGTCAAGCCACGTTCTTTCTGCTGTTCGTGCAGAACCTCCGCCAGTTTTGTTGAAAACTGCGTCAGTTTTTTCAGGTCGGTGAGTGCCTGGTAGTGCTGTGTATCCTTGAAGATAAGCTGTGCGGCAAAAAATCCCATCCCCAGGAAGGAGGCGAGCACGACGACGATGGTGGCGTGGGATATTTTTAGATTGCGAATAATGTTTTTTGTCATGGTAGTGCCCTCCGTTCCATAATGTTCGCCGCGAAACCCCGCCCGAAAGCGTTGTTCGTTGCCCTTACCCCTTTAGATTCAAAGAGATTTTACACTTTGCTGTTCTCGTGCGAGTTGATCTATATCAAGTGCGGGACAGATCCCGCCGCAGCATCCGGCATCCTGTGGTTACACAGTGCGGGTCATGCTGTTCCGAGGGATGGAAATCTGAGGGGATATAACCGAAAAAGCCTGGAGCGGGTGATGAGAATCGAACTCACGACATCAACCTTGGAAAACTCGCTCTGGATGGGATCTAGATGTTTTTATCGGCATTGTCCCCTAAAGATAGATATGCTGTCATTCCAGCGAAGGCTGGAATCCAGTAGCGGCGTGTCTACGCCGCTGAAAGACCGTATTTATTTCGCCGCAGACGCGGCTTGCGCTGGATTCCAGCTTCCGCTGGAATGACAAGTGTAGGGATTATCTATCGTTAGGGGACAATACCTTTTTATCTTACTTCTGACAAAAGGCCTTGAGCACCGCCAGCAGTGCTGAGTTTTCCTCCGCCGTGCCGATGGTGATGCGCAGGCATGAGGGCAGGCCATATGTCTCCATTCTCCGCACGATGATCCCGCTGCTTTTCAGGAGCGCGTCGGCCGCGGTAGCCCGTGATTCGTGATTTGTGATTTGTGATTTGCCTTTTTTCCCTGCGTCCTGCGCCCCGCTCCCCGTTCCATCAAAATCCACCAGCAGAAAGTTCCCCTGGCTGGGATAGACCTTTAGCCCCATCGCCTCTAACTTCGCCGCAAGCCGCTCGCGCCACATCGTGTTATGCTGCCGCGTTTTTTCCTCGAACCCAGTATCGCCGATGGCCGCCGCGCCCGCCGCCTGCGCCATGTCCGAAACATTGAACGGCCCGCGCAGGCGGTTCAGGCAATCTGCCACAGAAACCGGGCAATACGCCCAGCCGAGGCGCAAGCCGCCCAATCCGTAAATCTTGGAGAAAGTGCGGGTGACGACGGTGTTCTCCCCCGCATCCACCAGTTCATTGCCGGGGGAATAATCTTCAGCCGTCACGTATTCGGCATAGGCGGCATCAATCACCAGCAGCACGTGCGGAGGCAGCCCCTCGCGGAGTTTTTTCATCTCCGTTCTGGTGAGGTAGCTTCCCGTGGGATTGTTGGGGTTGGCGATAAACACCATTTTGGTGTTTCTGGTGACCGAAGCCAGCAGCGCGCCTACATCCGCCTTCAGATTTTTCTCTGGAGCCGCCACCGGCTTTGCCCCCACGCGGATGGCCGCGATGGGATAAATCAGGAAGCCGTGCGCGCTGTAGAGCACCTCGTCGCCCGCGCCCGCATATCCCTGCGCGAGCAGTGCCAGCAATTCATCCGACCCCGCGCCGCACACGATGCGCGAGGCATTCAGCCCGTGCCGCTCCCCTATAGCAGCACGAAGCACACCACAGCTTCCATCCGGATAGCGGTGCTGACGATCCAGCACCTCCCGCATTGCGCGGAGCGTGGCGGCGGAAGCACCGAACGGATTTTCATTGGAGGAAAGTTTGATCGGCTTCTTCCCGCCCGGAAGCGAGGATTGCCCAGGCTTATACGGCGCAATTTCCAGAATCGCCGGATGCACCGGGCGCGGGCTGGAAGATTTTGGCACTTTTTTAGGCGCAGGTTTTTTAATGTTTTTTGCCATGCCGCACATGATACGGAAACGCCTGGAATTTGCTACGGCAAAAATTCAGGGAATGACGCATTAATTAAAATGCGCATCCACATAAGCCCGCAGCACGGCATTAATACGGGATTGGTAGCCTTTGCCCTGTGCCTTGAACCACTCCAGCACGTCTTCGTCCACACGGATGGAAATCGACTGCTTGGGCTGCGGCATCACGAGCTTCGCGCTCTTCCAGAAATCTTCCCCCAGTTCCGGGATGTCGGAGGTATCAATATCCTTGTCCTTCATGGCACGGAACCGCTGCCAGTCTTTCTCAGACATGGAATCTTTCTCAGACATGGAGTCTTTCGATAAACTTCCGGTAGATTTCCCTTTCATGTTTTTTAGCCCTCCGCGCAGATATAATGCGTTTCCTGTTGCGCCTGTCCGTATAAATCACTAGGTTTCGTTTGTTTCCAGCATTCCGATGGCGATAATGCGTACCTCGCCATGTTCACCTGTGCTCGGCGACTCAAGCACCACTCCTTCAAAAACCCGCACCGCCACCGCGAAGCTGAGCGCGTACTTTATGATGTTGGAGCGATTTTTGGCCTTGTTCCATTCATAACGCGCATCGCGGTAATGCTCGCTCATATAATACTATACTTTTGTATATACAATGTCAAGTGCTGTGCGCCTGAAGACTTTACGCCCGGAAGAATCGGCTATGTTTCTTCCGCCGCTTCCCGCTCAAACAATATCGGCACGGCGTAGGAGCCAAGATAGTGCGCGGAGATGGGGAGCACAAGCGCATCGAACTTGCGGCGCGCCTTATCGAGGAACTTGCGGAGGCGCGGGTCTTCCCCGCCTGCGAAACCGTTGATTTCGATGAGGTAGTGATGCGTATTCGGTACGCCGAGCACACGGCAGGTTTCCAGGTGGACATAGTCCAGCCCCGCCGCCTCCAGAAGCGGATCAAGCAGCGAGAATTGCACTTTCTCCTCCGCGCGGATGACCCACAGCGATTCGTCCTCGCCGGTTTCCTCCGGATCCACATAGCCGATCGCCACCAGCGGTGCTTTGCTGGAGCGCGCCATCTGGATAAAGGGCAGGCGCGCGAAAATCCTGGGCATATCGTGGGTATCGTCCCCCTCGATGCGCGACCACCAGGGGCGCGGCCCGCTTCTATCCCACAGCGGCAGCACCCCCACCGTGGCGCGGCACTCGACCACATCCTGCACCACTTCGGCCACGGTGGCTTTTTCGTGCATCGGGGTGAATGCGCCGAAATATTCGCGGGCAAGCCAGTAGCATTCGCGGTTGGTATCGGTGGAAAGCGTGACCACACGGGCATTGCCTTCCTCGATGGTGACGGCACTGGCGATGATGAGCCGCCACATCTGGGCGAGCGCGGCGGCGTGAGGCAGGTTCTCGTTTTTCTGGCGGGCGATGCGGCGCACCATCTCGGCTTCGCGGCCTGGACGGATGATGCTTTTGCGGGCGGATTTTTTGCCTTTGGTATCGGCGTTTTTGATCTCCCCCACCTCGCGCACCACCTGAACCCGCTTGGCAAGCAGCTCCAGTATGCTATTATCAATCGCGTCTATTTCAGCGCGGCAGGTTTCGAGCGTTTTGTCTTTCTTCGGCATGGGATTATGTGTATCATGATTTTTTGTACGAATACAACGGCGTATTAGACTTCCCACAAAAAGGTTTCTATGGCGACGCTTGAGTTGGAAATCGTTTCCGCATTGCAGGATAACTACGTATACCTGCTGCACGATGCCGCTTCCGGTGCTACCGCCGCCATTGACCCCTCCACGCCGGAACCTGTGCAGGAGCGGCTGGCGCAGAAGGGCTGGAAGCTCACCCATATTTTCACCACGCACCACCATCACGACCATACCGGCGGCAACGTACCGCTCAAGCGTAAAACGGGCTGCATGGTGGTGGGCTTCAGCGGGGATGCCGCGCGGATCCCAGTACTCGACTACCCCGTGGGCGACGAAGGAATTTTTACCTTCGGGGAGGTGGGTGTGCGGGTGCTCCACGTGCCGGGACACACCAGCGGCGCGATTACGTATTATCTCCCTTCGGAGCAACTCGCTTTCACCGGAGATACAATGTTCACAATGGGCTGCGGGCGGCTGCTGGAGGGCACGGCAGAGCAGCTTTTCCATAGCCTCAAGCGACTGACCCTCGCGCTGCCGAAGGAAACGCGCATCTATTCCGGGCACGAATACGCGCATGGCAACGCGCGCTTCGCCCTCACGGTGGAGCCGGGCAACGCCGCGCTTCAGGCGCGCTTCCAGCACGTCGCCGACTTGATGGACAGCCACACCCCCGTGCAGGGCTTCGCGCTGGCGGAAGAACTCGCCACCAATCCATTCCTGCGCACACAGAGCCTGGAAATCCGAAAAACCCTCGGCCTGGAATCCGCCTCCGACGAAGAAATATTCGCAGAACTGCGCCGCCGGAAGGATGCGTTTTAATCTCTTCTGGGTATAATTCCCCGCCGCTTGCGGCACACTGTCATTCCTGCGAAGGCAGGAATCCAGCACATCGCGTCTGCGATGCGGGAGGCTCCTTATCCAGTACCGCAGACACGGCACTGCTGGATACCAGCCAGTTTTTTTATGGCAAAGGAGGGCTGGCATGACAGCTCTTGCCGTAAAACCTCCGCCCCCTCCTGCGGGGGAGGCAGTAAATCCGAGCCAATTTATTGGCCGGATTTGCGGTGGGGGTATGCTCTCGCGGCAAGAAATACCCCCTCCGGATTTCGTAAGCTCACTGTGTTCGCTAACGAAATCCTCCTCCCCCGCAAGCGGGGGAGGAGGGGATTCCCCCTTGCCGATTGCGGCGGAGGCGGTATATAAAGAAGCACCAACCAAGGGAGAAATATCATGGCTAAAAAGAATACGACCGACGCAACACCCAGCACCCCCGCACCCGCAGCGGAGAAGCCCAGGGAGAAACACGTCGGGGTTTCCGCGCAGTATGTGAAGGATCTTTCCTTTGAAAGCCCGCGCGCACCGCAGAGCCTCACCGGCACACAGGGGCAGCCGCAGATTCAGGTGGTGGTGGATGTACGCGCGACGAAGGTGAATGCCGAGCAGAATATTTTTGAGGTGACGCTGGCTATTGCCGCCACCGCCAAAACGGGCGAGGACGCGCTGTTCGTGATGGAACTCGCATATGCGGGGCTGTTCACCCTCGCCGGGATTGAGGCCGGCGCGGAAATGGAGCAGACGCTGCTCATTTTCTGCCCCAGCATCCTGTTCCCCTTCGCGCGGAGGATTCTCGCCGAAACCACGCGCGACGGCGGCTTCCCCCCGCTGATGCTCGACCCCATAGATTTCGCGCAGCTCTACCTCAAACGCCAGCAGGCGGCGGCTTAAATCAGTAGCCGGAGTTCGGGGTGCAGTAAAAACTTCTGAACTCCAAACTCCGGACTCTTCCATATGACCCTTCCCCATCCCCGTGCCATCCTGTTCGATTGGGACAACACGCTCGCCGATAGCTGGCCGGTGATCCACCGCGCGCTGGATGCCACGTTCCGGGCGATGGGCATGACGCCGTGGAGCTTCGAGGATGTGAAGCGCGGGCGGGAGGGCATCCACCATTCCCTGCGCGATTCCTTCCCCCGCATTTTCGGGGCGCGGTGGGAAGAAGCGAAGGAAACCTACTACAAACATTTCCTCGCCTGCCACCTCGCGGAAATCGGGATATTGCCCGGTGTGGAGAAAGTGCTGAAGAAGCTCGCGGGCACGGATATTTATACCGCCATCGTCAGCAACAAAACCGGGCAGTATCTCCGGGAAGAAGTGGAGCATCTGGGCTGGACAAGCTATTTCCGGCGCATCGTGGGGGCAACCGACGCGGCCAACGATAAACCCCACCCCGACCCGGTGCACCTGGCACTGGAGGGCAGCGGTTTCACTCCCGGCGCGGATGTGTGGCTTATCGGTGACAGTGAAACCGATCTCGAATGCGCGCTGAATGCGGGCTGCACCCCGCTGTTTTTCGGCGATGGCCACTTCCATGAGCGGTTTCTGGAACGCCATGCCGCGTCCGGATACGGTACAATCCATCGGTTGAAAAATCACCGGGAGTTGCTACAATTGATCGAGGGGCTGGAGGCTGAAGATAACATAGCGGGATAGCAACCCCGCCACCTTCAGTGCCCGGAGCGGCTCAAGTACATCTGCGAGCAAGCAGACGAGCAGCGGGCTAAATGAAAAGGATACTTTCATGCTGGGTTTTCTGGGTTCATTATTGCGCACATTGCTGGTGATTTTCATCCTCAGCGGAGTGACGCTGGCGGCACTTCTTTACGGCCTGCCAAAGGTGGTTCCGCAGGAAACGCTGCGCAACGGGATCGTGCAGATTTATTCGGAAACCACCGGCAAGGATATTGATATACGCGGCAAGGTGGAAATTGCCCTCGTGCCAGACACCTACCTGCGGCTGACGGATGCCACGGTGCGCGAGGCCGCAAGGCCGGATGCCGCCGCGCACACAATTGATTTCCTGGAAGTGCATCTGGATTTCCTGCAATCGCTGCAGAACCGCGTGGGAGCCACCATCAGCGCGAAGCTGGACGGCAAGGCACTGGAAGCGCGGGTGAACCTTCCCACGCTGGCGCGCTATAACAGTGGCAGCCTGAATAGCGTGGACGTGGAAATCCGCGCGCCGTTCGCGTTGCGGCTGAAGGGGAAGTTCCAGGGCAACGAGCAGAAATTTTTGCTCAGGGATGCCGCCCTCTCGCTGGATAAAACGGCGGGGCAGGGTACGCTGGAAGCGGGCGTACAAGGTGCTGCGGATTACCTGAAAGGAGAGTTGAAATTCTCGAAGCTCGATCTGGACGAGCTTGCGCGCGTGAAGGCACTGGCGATGCCAGTGGCGGCACTGTTCATGCCGCTGCCTGCGGATTCCGCATCGGCACAAACGCCCGCCGCGCAGGAGAAGGATGCGCCCTTTTCCTGGCCGGAAACGCCGCTTGATCTCGGATGGGTGAGGCTGGCCAAAGCCGATGTATCGCTGGCGGCGGATCATCTCACCTTCCGGGGAATCACCGGCAACAATGTGCTGGTCAAACTTTCCGCCGACCAGGGGCTGCTCAGCCTGGCACTCGACCGTACCCAAATGTTCGGCGGAGAGGCGGTCGGCTCGCTGGCACTGGATGTCACTTCCGGTACGCCGGTGTTTCAGCATCATCTCACGCTGCACGACGTGGATGTCGCCAGCTTCCAGAAGACACTCTGCAATTGCACGAAAATCGGCGGCACGGGAGATATTACCCTGGCGGTGGATGCCACCGGGAACTCCCTGCACGAGCTGGTGGGGAATCTCCACGGCCAGGGCAGTTTCCGCATCCAGGACGGGCAGATAAAAGGCGTGGACGTGCTCGGCATGGCGGATTCCTCGCCCGCCAGCGTACGGCAGGCGTTCTACCTCGGCGCGCATGATACCAAAGTCACCGTTGCAAGTGCTACTTTCACTATTGAAAAAGGCGTCCTCAATAACGATGATTTCGGGATGGAGATTCCCTTCAGCAATCTGCATGGCAGGGGTACGATTGATCTCGGCAGGCTCGGCATTCATTACCGCGTCACCCCCGTGCTGGGGGTACAGCAGATCGGGCTGCGCGTACCGATGTTGATTGAGGGCAGCCTGCTGCATCCGAATGTGGGCACAGACATCGCGGGGGTCATGACGCAGGAGCTGGATTCCCTGATTTCCGATGGAACCGGCGCGCGTGATATTTCAGATGAGGAGCGCAGAAAACTGAAGGAAGAACTGAAGCAGGTGCGCCATAGCCTCATGAAAAAACTGCCGCCGGAGGTGCTGGCGAAACTCCGCGCCAACCTGCGTCCGGCAGCACCCGTTACCACTCCGGAAGCGCAGGAAGCAGAGGAAGAAGAAAAATCTTCCGCAGAACCGGGACAGGCGCATTAGCCATGAACAGGGAATTTTCAGAACTGGATGCAGCCTACAAATGCCTGGGCGGGCGTGGCGCAACGCCGGATAGCGTCACCCTGCTTATTGAGAATTACGGCAAGCGTTCCCGGTTTTACCACAGCCACCGCCACCGCGAATACATGGCGGCTCCGGTGAGCGCGGCGCTGCTCGCCTGGCTCGGCAAAATGCCGGAGGAAAAAGTGGGAGAGCTGGACGCGTTCTGCAACGTCATCGGCAACGCGCATGATAGCCAGTATATCGAAGTGGATGGCGGGCTTTCCGACACCGCCGCGCGGCTGGTGGAACCCTATATGGATGTGGCCGGAAAAGGCCTGCGCCTGCGCGATACGCTGCCAGACGTACCTTCCGTGCAACTGACCTTGCATTTGTTCGGTCTGGCGGAGGGGCAGGATTTATCCGCCCTCCGCGAGCACAACGAATTTTTAAGCGCGCTGGTAGCCGCGCTGGATATGGAACACGCGGGCGTTCCGCTGAAGGCCATCGCGCGGGTGGTGCAGGGCGTGGCGGGGACGGTTCCCTTCAAGTCGCAGCATTATATGCAGGAGTTGAAAGAACGCCTGGCCTCCGCCAATGAAACCTTCACCCTCGGCCTTTCGGCGGAGGAGCAGGAACTGAGCCTGCTGCTCACCACCGACCTCGCCAACCGCGACATCGCCAGCTTCTGCGATACCGATCTCGGCGCGTTCGTCACCGGCACGATGGAGCTGATTCCGGAGAACCTCGCCGCCGTGCGCGGGGGGGCGACCCCGGCAGAATTTCTGGCCTCGCTGCACTGGTCAATCCGCTTTTTCTCGGTGCTGCAGAGCACGGCGGAGAAAGACCTCGACATCGGCAACGTGTTCCACCAGACCGCGCCCGGTGATTACCCCGCCGACATCTGGTATCGCCAGGCGACAGCGCAGGCGCGCGTCAACGTGGAGGCCTGCACGCTCTACCTCAAATGCAAGGTGGCTTCGGCGGGGCTGGTGGCGGCGGTGGCGACCCTCATCGGCGAGCCGGAAACGCTGTTGCTCGATTTCGTGGATGGCGGCGAGTATGACGGCATTCTCCAGGGTGAAACCTCGGTGCTGAACCATGAGGAGCAGCGCATCCTGCGCGCGCTGGAAAGCCGCGGCCACGGCAATATCGGGCGGTACGATATTGATGGCTCCCCCATCGGGAAAATCATGCTGGAGAAGCTCGGCTCCGCGAAGATGCTCGCGCTGTACGATGCGGCGCAGGCGGCGGATATGCAGGATAAAACGCAGGCGCGCGGCTACCTGACGCGGGTAGAGCGGGCACTGGAAACGGCGAACCTGCGCGCGATTCTCCACACGCTGGCCGAAGTTGCCCGCGACCCCGCCCGTGGCCGCCGCCGCGAGATCAACACCGCCCGCGTCGCCGCGCTGGAAGGGCTGGTTTAGCGGGTTTCAGGGTGGTGGGTCAATTTGAAAAACGCCCTTTATTGTCATCCCCGCTTCATGCGGGGATCCAGGGCAACCAACTCAGGCCTTGGCCATAGCTCCCCTTGCAACAAGTAAAGCCGTCATCGCCCGAATCGCGTAGCGATTATAGGGCGATCCACCTGTGTGCATTGCACGGGTATTGTCCCCTAAAGATAGATAATCCCTACACTTGTCATTCCAGCGGAAGCTGGAATCCAGCGCAAGCCGCGTCTGCGGCGAAATAACTACGGTCTTTCAGCGGCGTAGACACGCCGCTACTGGATTCCAGCCTT
>JAHFPR010000113.1 GCA_023269645.1 Alphaproteobacteria bacterium
GCGGGGGATGCGGGGATGGTCGGGCGGTTTTTCGCCAGCGTCGGCAAGGTGGTGAAGGTGCTGGGGCTGGAGGAGGGCGGCTATCGCCTCATCGCCAATCAGGGCATCAATGGCGGCCAGGAAGTGCCGCATTTCCATATTCATATCCTCGGCGGGCGGGGCATGGGGCGGATGGTGGAATAACGCACATACGGCCTGGTATTTCTTCCCCTCCACATCCTCAAGAATTTGTGATAGAATAGCGGAAATCGGGAGTTTTTGCCAAGGGAGGGAATAATGTCCGGTTACGGCATACGTGTTATAATTTCCGGCAATGTGCAGGGTGTGGCTTACCGCGCCTGGGCGGCCAGCAAAGCCGATGAACTGGCTCTGAACGGCTGGATACGCAATCTCTCGGATGGCACGGTGGAAGCCGTGTTCGCGGGGGATAGGGCGGTGGTGGAAGCTATGCTGGAGGAATGCGAAGTCGGCCCCTTGAATGCGCGGGTGGAGAAAGTGGATCGCCACGTGCTCGACGGCGACGAACTCAAGGAAATCGAGGATGGGTTTTACACGCGGGCGAGTATTTAATACTCCACCGTCATCGGCACTGAGCCGCTGTAAGTGCCGGGCGCGGCGTGGGCGGGAACGTGCAGTGTGCCGCCGACATAGACGGTATCCTGTCCCTTTTTATCCAGCTTGCTGCTGTGGTGATCGCGCTGGGCAGTGACACTCTGGCTGCGAAAATCATTCACGCGGAGCCGGGTTTGCCCGCGCTCGTTTTGCTTCGGAGTGGATTCCTTGCGCGTGAAAAAAAGCTCGTCGGGCAGATGGATGCGGTATTCCTTCCCCGGCAGCCCCTGAATGCTGAATTCCGCGCGCCGGAACGTATTGTTCTTGTCCTTCGGCGTCTGGATATGTCCGTGTACGACGATCCGGTTATCGGTGGTGATGGTGATGGTTCCGCTGGAATCAGCGCGCGTTATCGTGCCGAAATGCAGCGGGGTCTGGCTGGTGACGGCGAGCGCGGAAATAACGGTGGCTGAGGCGGTTGCGGTGACGGATTTTCCGCCCGCCGCCGGAGCAAGGGAAGAAAGCGTGCTTCCTTCCCACTCCGAGCGGAGCTGAAGGCTATAATATCCGCCAAAGGCGGCGATCAAGCCTAAGATTGACCAACCTACGAATTTCCTCACAGCAACCCTCCTATTGTTCCCCGGTGTGAGGCTGTTAAAGGTATTGTACCACGGCAGGAGTTAAAAAAGATTTAAGATGGCGCGCATTTTGTGCGGCATTCCGGATACGGGATGTCCCGCCGTGTTATACCGCTTCAAAAGCGGCACTTTGTGAAATTTCCAGCGCGCATTCCAGCGCGGTGTAGGCATCGTGGAACTCCTGCTGGATAATGCGGAGCGCGGCGATATAGCCCAGGTTTTCCGGGTCTTGGGTATCCAGATGGCGGATGAGGCTTTCAATAACTGAAATGCCGCTCGCCGCGTGGCGGTTCGCCAGTTCGCGGATGGATTTTTCCAGCCGCTGCATTTCCCGTGGATGCAGGGTGCTTGCGTTGCCGACTGTTTCCTGACGCTTCAGTAAAGCCTCGTGATGCTGCCTCACCATATGGTTGTTATTGGCAAGGACGCGCAGATGCTCATCTTTCTGGCGTTCGTAGCTGAGCGTTTCTTCCGTATCCACCTGGGCGACGAAATCCCGGAACTGCTCATAGCCGCGCGAGAGGGCAAGCAAGGCATCGGCGGCGTGGGAGCTGGCATCAAGGTAGCGCGCGCGGATATGCGATTTCTGGTGCTTGCCACCGCTTATAAGCGGATGTGCGCGCCCTCTCAACTGGTTCAGCCAGGATGCGGATCTCTCTTCCATAATGCCCCTTTTTCCCGATTACATTCCCCCACCGATTGTTATGCTACCACAAAATCGATCATAATACAACCGTTAGATGGTACAGGTGGTTCGTGGCAGTGGGGTTTGCAATAATTTTAATGAAATTTTTATGATGACAGGGCGGCTCCGTTCTGTTTCCACTTTCTTGTGTGCGGGAGACAGGGCAGCAGGTAATGATGTTTAACTTTACACCCCGGCGAGAGAAGATTGGCGTATATCCCCTTAAAACAAGTACCCCGTCATTCCCCGACTTTTTGCGTAGCAAAAAGTATAGGGGAATCCATGCCCGCTGCAAGAATGGATCGCCCTATAATTGCTTCGCAATTCGGGCGATGACGGGCTTACGTGCTTTAAGGGGATAGTTGCGTAAATTATGAAATGGTTACTAATCCACCCCCGGCGGCATACGGGGATCCTGGTGGATAATGACTTCGCCGCCGGGATAGCGTTCCAGCAAGCTATGCTCCAGCGTATCGGCGATGAGGTGCGTAGCGTGCAGGGATTGTGTGCCGTCCAGCTCCAGATGGAACTGGATGAACGGCTTGATGCCGGAATAGCGCGTTTTGATGTTGTGCACCCCCAGCACACCGGGATGCGCCATCGCCATATTCTGGATTTTCTCCACCTCCGCTTCGGGGAAGGATTTATCCATCAGCTTGTCGAAAGCGCGCCGTCCGATATGCCACGCGCCATACAGAATACCGATGGAAATGGCAATCGAAAACAGCGGATCGGCGTAATGCCAGCCCAGCTTCGAGGAAAGCACCAGAGCCACAATCACCGAGCCGTTGAGTGCCAGATCGCTGAGGTAATGCAGATGGTCGGCGTGGATGGCGGTGGAGCCGGTGCGCTTCACCACGATGCGCTGGAACGTGACCAGCGCGAGTGTTGCTGCTACGGAAATCGCCATCACCGTGATGCAGATGCCGGTTGCGCCTATCGGTTCCGGATGCAACAGCTTCCCGAATGCGTTAATGGCGATGAATGTTGCTGAACCCGCCACGAACGCGCCTTGCCCCAGCGCGGCTACATCCTCTGCGCTGTTGTGGCCGAAGCGGTGATCCGCATCCGGCGGCATGAGCGCATAGCGCACTGCAAACAGGTTGATGGCGGAAGTCACAAGGTCGAGCATCGAATCCACCAGCGCGGAGAGGATGCTCACCGAATCCGTCTCCAGCCATGCCCAGAATTTTATCAGGATAAGGAAAGCGGCGACGCTGACGGAAGCGTAGGTGGCCAGTTTCATCAGACGGTGGTTATCCGATGCTGTTGCGTGGGGTGGGTGGGAATGATGGTGATGGTGCGGCATAAGGGTGTAAGGGTTTAAGGATGCAAGGGTGTAAGTGACTTGCCTTACGTCCTTAACCCCTTATATCCCTACACCCTTTATTACTCACCCCGCAAGTTTATACTGCTTCAGCGTGGCGGCGAGGTCGTCTTTCAGGTGGTTTTTGCGGACGAGGGGGATGGCATCCGGCAGCCCTTCCAAATCCTGATGGCCGCGCTCGAAGCTGGTGAGCAGGCACACGGGGATGTGTTTCGTGGCGGGCATAGCGGCGAGCGCGCAGGCGATGTCCACCCCGGAAAGTACGTCCACCACTCCGGAAAGCAGTACCAGATCCGGCTGTGTGCGGACGATCATCTCCAGTGCCTCAAACGAGCTGCGCACGGTGGTGACGTGCAGCCCGGATTTGTTCAGCTCCCGCTCGAAAATCATTCCGGCGGTTTTTTCCTTGATGACCATCAGTGCCTCGATGGTACGCGCGGGCGCAGCTTTGCCCTCTGCGGGCATGGCGGCTTCTCCCTCGCTGGGGCGTTTGGGGAGGGCGCGCGCGAGATCGGCGGCGGAAATGGATTTCTGGTCGCAGTCCAGCAAGGAGCATTCCCGTGCCTTATCCACATAAATCTGGATGTTTTCGATATGCTCCGGGGTGATTTCCTTGAGCGGCGCGATGTAATCCTCCAGCCGGTGCATGATGACCGTGACCAGCGGGAATTCCGCGACGCTGGAAGAACCTTTAAGGCTGTGTGCCGGGCGCTTGATCTTGATCATCGCCTCTTTCGGGTTTTCCACCCCCGAACGCAGGTTGCCAAGCAGTATTTCAATTTCGTTGAGGTTATCCTCAGCCTCGCCCACGAACTCCCCGCGGAGCGTATCGAGCAGGTTATCATAGGCGTTTGCGGTATCGGACATCGGAATTTTCCCTCTCAAGTTACCCAGGTGAAAGTGTAAGACAACTTACTGGTAAAGAAAAGGAATTTTTAAGACAGCGTCGCTGCAGAACTCCGGCATTTTAGTAAAATTTTTGTTTCCCCTCTCCCGTGTGCGGGAGAGGAGGATTTCCTTAACGAACGGAGTGAGTTTAGGAAATCCGGTGAGGGCACTTGCTGCCGGAACCAAGAAGCCCTCACCGCAAATCCGGCCAGCAAGCTGGCTCGGATTTACTGCCTCTCCCGCACACGGGAGAGGCTTACTTCCTTGCTGCCGCCCCAAGCCTCAGCCGAAGTGCATTGAGCTTGATGAAGCCCTCCGCATCGCGCTGGTTGTAGACTTCGTCTTCCTCAAACGTCACATAATCCATGCGATACAGGCTCTTGGGAGATTTCCTGCCAAGCACGGAAACGCTCCCCTTATAGAGCTTCAGTGCCACCGTGCCGGAAACATTTTCCTGGCTTAAGTCAATTGCGGCCTGCAGCATTTTGCGCTCCGGACTCCACCAATAGCCGAAATAAATCAGCTCCGCATAGCGCGGCATCATCTCATCCTTCAGATGCCCCGCGCCGCGATCCAGCGTGATGCTTTCGATGGCGCGGTGTGCTTCCAGCAGAATTGTGCCGCCGGGTGTTTCATACACGCCGCGTGATTTCATGCCGACATAGCGGTTCTCCACCAGATCCAGCCGCCCAACCCCATGCTTCCCGCCGAGGCGGTTCAGTTCCGCCAGCAGATTCGCAGGGGAAAGTTTTTTGCCATTCACCGCAACCGCATCGCCGTGCTCAAATTCAATCTCGATTTCCTCGGCCTTGTCCGGCGCTTTTTCGGGCGAAACGGTGAGGCGGAACATCTCCTCCGGCGCGCGCGCCCACGGGTCTTCCAACACCTTGCCCTCATAGGAAATATGCAGCAGGTTTGCGTCCATCGAATAGGGCGGCTCGCCCTGTTTGCCTTCAGGAATGGCGATCTGCCGCGCTTTTGCGTATTCGATGAGCTTGGTGCGGGAGTTCAGGCTCCACTCGCGCCACGGGGCGATGATTTTGATGTCCGGCATCAGCGCGTAATAGCCCAGCTCGAAACGCACCTGATCGTTGCCCTTGCCGGTCGCGCCGTGGGAAACCGCATCCGCCTTTGTTGCGCGGGCGATTTCGATCTGCCTCTTTGCAATGAGTGGCCGCGCGATGGAGGTTCCAAGCAGGTAGCGGCCTTCATACAGCGTGTTGGCGCGGAACATGGGGAACACGAAATCCCGCACGAATTCCTCGCGCAGATCCTCGATGAAAATCTCCTTCACGCCGAGTGCCTTCGCCTTTTCGCGGACGGGGGAAAGTTCCTCTCCCTGGCCGAGATCGGCGGTGAACGTGACGATTTCGCAGGCATATTCCTCGCGCAGCCAGTGCAGGATGACGCTGGTATCAAGGCCGCCGGAATACGCGAGCACGACTTTTTTGATGGAGTGTTTTGACATGGAACCTTCTTTGTCATTCTGAGCGCAAGCGAAGAATCTCACGCGGCAGGGGATCCTTCGCCTGTGGCTCAGGATGACACATGATTACTTTTTCTTCGGGCGGCCACGGCGGGGGGCTGTGCCGGAAGGGGAAGGTGCGGAAGCGGTTTCCTTCCTCGATTTGCGCGGGCGTTCCTCGCCTTCGTTTTCGTTTTCCTTTCGCTCTTTCGCGGAGAGCTTCATCATGCGGCCTTTTTCCGTATCCCAGTGGTATTGCGTGACGACCACTTTCGTGCCGGTGGTGACAATATCCCCGCTTTCAAGCTGGAGCACATCAAATCCTTTCTGCAGTGCCTCGGAGATCACCGCCGAGGACTGGCGCAGATATTCGGGATTCAGCATCAGGTCTTCGCCGGAACGCTCACCGGAATGTTTGGGAATATGCTTCAGAATTTCTTTCACCGGAGACATGGTTTTCCTGTAAATTTTTAATGTTGATGAGGTTATATGGTTCGTACTATACCCATCGAAAGGAAAAAATCCACTACTGTTTGCAAGGGTTTGCGCATTTTTTATTCGCGGGAGAGGTAAATGCTGCATTAACCTTTATATTCCGGCTGTTTACGCAGAATTAACCTCTTGAGGCTGTGGATAAGTGGGGGTTTTGTTAAGGCGGCGTTAAGGATTGTGAAGGAGGAAGCGGAAAAGAGTATTTATCGGTGCAGTCCGGAAGCGTGTGATGAAAAACGCTCAAGCTGCTCCACGAAATCAGCACCGGCGGTGGCGATCTGCTCCACGCTGACGCGCCTGCCCATAATTCTGGACGCATGGCCTTCCTGCACATCACCGACAAGCTGGGCTTTCACCGTCTCCGCCTGAATGTCGCTGTGGAAAGATGCAATTTCCGTCCCCGATGCCTCAATCCAGTGTTCTTCTGTCGCTTTCTGGATGCCTCTGGCGGCAAGGGTGGATCTGTCCAGCGTATGTTCCTCATATGAAAGTGCGAAGGTCACTTTCTCCATGAAGGGTTCATAGTGCTCTCCCAAAACGCGCTGCAACGCTTCAAGATTGGCCTGCTGGTGCAGGGGGTTGGTGGCGGATGCAATCACCAGATGGACATCATTTTCAACGATGGCGCGGGCAACGGCACGGGCTTTATCCTCATGTTCGGGTGTGATGCCCGTCATCGCGTTCCAGGCTTCGCGGATGTTGTCGTCGGGTAATTCTTCGGCGGTACGACTCAGACGCTGGCGCAGGCCATCGAAAAACTCCGCTTCGCCGATCTCCCCCTTTTTGTATTCTTGAATGTAGCTGTGGCCAAAAGGTAATTCATCAAAGACAGC
>JAHFPR010000114.1:0-447 GCA_023269645.1 Alphaproteobacteria bacterium
CAGGCACTCGGGCTTTAATGTTACCCCGTATTTTTTCTTGTCACCCCGCACGTGTTGCGGGGTTATGGCGGATACAGAGTATAACCCCGCAACACGTGCGGGGTGACAGAGATAAATAATCATGATCAGAAAATTCGTAGAAAAAACCCTCGTCATCGCCAGCCATAACCGGGGCAAGATTCCGGAGATTGCTGAACTTTTGAAACCCTATAATATCGCGGTGCAAAGCGGCGTGGAGTTCGGCCTCGCGGAGCCGGAGGAAACCGGCGCGACGTTCGACGAAAACGCCCGCATCAAATCCCGTTATTTCGCGGAGCATACCAAACTTCCTTCGCTGGCGGATGATTCGGGGCTGGTTGTTCCCGCGCTGGATGGCGCGCCCGGTATTTATTCCGCGCGCTGGGCAGGAGAGAAAAAAGATTTCGGCATGGCCATGCGGCGCATTGA
>JAHFPR010000114.1:457-6812 GCA_023269645.1 Alphaproteobacteria bacterium
GGAACTGGGGGCGCGCGGCCTTGCACCGGAAGGCCAGCCGGCCTATTTCATCTGCGTACTTTCGCTCACCTGGCCGAACGGGGATACGGAAAGTTTTGAGGGCAGGGTGGATGGCACACTCACCTTCCCCCCGCGTGGCGAAAAGGGCTTCGGCTATGATCCGATTTTCATTCCGCAGGGTTACAGCATCACCTTCGCCGAGATGGAGCCGGAAAAGAAACACGCAATCAGCCACCGCGCGGCGGCATTTGGGAAGTTGGTCAGGGATTCTGTCATGCCAGCGAAGGCTGGCATCCAGCGCGTTGCGTCTGCAACGCAGAAAAATCTTTTATAAGAAGGATGGATCCCGGCTTGCGCTGGGATGACAGGGATAACAACCGACAATGATTTCTTCTCCCATAGCCCTCTATATCCACTGGCCGTTCTGCCTGCATAAATGTCCCTATTGCGATTTCAATTCCCATGTTCGGGAAGGTGTGATTGACCAGAAGCCCTGGGCAGCAGCCTATTGCCGCGAGTTCGATAGCTATGCTGAGCGGTTGGGTACGCGCCGCATTACCAGCATCTTTTTCGGCGGGGGAACGCCCTCGCTGATGGAGGGGGAAACGGTGGCGAGCATCCTCCGCCATGTCGCTGCGCGGTGGGAGTTTGCGCCGGATATAGAGATAACGCTGGAGGCGAACCCCACCTCGGCGGAAGCGCGGAAATTCAAGGAGTTTCGCGCAGCGGGGGTGAACCGGGTTTCCATCGGGATTCAATCGCTGCGGCAGGCCGATCTCGCTTTTCTGGGGCGACAGCATAATGTGGCGGAGGCACTGGATGCGCTCGCCGCCGCCCGCAAGATTTTTCCGCGCGTGTCGTTCGACCTCATTTACGCCCGCCCGCAGCAGACGCTTCCGGAGTGGGAAACGGAACTGCGCGAGGCACTGGCGCACACGGATGGCCATCTTTCGCTCTACCAGCTTACCATCGAGAAGGGTACGCCGTTCTACAGCGACCATCAGCGGAAAAAATGGGCAATTCCCCGCGATGATCTTGCAGCAGCGATGTATGAATGCACAGGCGAGGTGCTGGAGGATGCCGGGATGCAGGCATATGAAATCTCCAATTATGCAAAGCCTGGGCAGGAGAGCAGGCATAACCTTAATTACTGGCGGTACGGGGAATATCTGGGTTTGGGGCCGGGTGCTCATGGCAGGATTATTGCGCCCGGTGGAAGGCTGCTTTTACAGGAAGGAAGAACGGCGACAATGGCGATCCACCATCCCGAACGCTGGCTGGCGGCGGTGGAGGAGCATGGAACCGGGTTGCAGCAATCAGAGGAAATCAGTGGGGAGGCGTTGCTGGCGGAAATGTTCATGATGGGTACACGGCTTAGCGAGGGTATTCCGCGTTCGCGTTTCCGGGAATTGCTGGGTGCGGATCCGGAGGTGCTGCTTGATGCGCGGAAGCTGGATCTGTTCCAAAAGGAAGGGCTGCTGACGCTGGATGACCGCGTACTTGTGTTGACTGCGCGCGGGCGGATGCTGCATCAAAGCGTGGTGGCGGGGCTGTTGTAATGTCATTTCCGCAAAAGCGGGAATCCAGCATAAACCGCGTCTGCGGCGGGATAACTAAAAGATTTTCAGCGGCGTAGACACGCCGCTACTAGATTCCCGCTTTCGCGGGAATGACGGTTAAAAACTATCCGCGCCGGTCTGGATGGCAGCGAAGCCGTATTCTGTGATTTCCATTACCACCAGCGAATGTTCCGCGAGGCCATCCACATTGAAGCGGAACAGCCCGTTGATACCGTTGAAGCCGTGTGCATCCGCGAGTGCTTCGCGGCTGATGCCTCCGCCCTTCGCCAGGCTGACCGTGAGCGATACGGCATCGTAAGCCAGGCTCGCGGATTTTAGCGGGCGGTAATTATAGGTGGCCTGGAAGCGATCCTCGAACTGCTTGCGCAATTCCGGCGGAGTGGTGGCAAACCACGCGCCGAGCAGGGCTTTTTCGTGCGAGAAACTTTCATCGTCCCACGCGCTGCTGCCAAGAAGCTGGAACCGCCTGCCGATTTCCGGCTGTTGTTTCATCCGGTTCAACAGGGTGAGTAGCGCGCTGCCAGCATCGGGCATCAGCAAGGCTTCGGATTTTCCGCTGGAGTCGCCTGGCGCGGCGGCGGGCTGCGCCAGAATGCGTGCCAGCCCCTCCATAAGCCCCGCCTTCACATTGCGGTAACTTTCCGTGCCGTTGATTTTCAGGGTGTTGTTCAGAATATACTCCTTCACCACGCTGGCAGCATTGCGACCGGAATCATTATCCGCGACCAACAGGGAAAGTGCGCGGATGTTGTTGTTGAAGGCGTAATCCACCACCGTTTCAATCTGTTCGGAGGGCGTGGAGCCGAGCACAAGCATTCCCTCCGGCGCAAGCGATGCATCGTTGGAAAGGGCGATTACCGGCACGGGCGAGTTTTTGATGTCATCGTGCAGAAGCCTTGCGCTCGCCCTGGAGAATCTGCCGAGGATAATATCCGCCCCCGCCGCGCGCGCCTGTTTCATGGCTTTCACCGTGCCTTCGTCGGTGTTTTTCGTATCGAAGGGCTGCAGCGCGATGCCAGATGCCGCCGCCGTGCCCGCGTCGAACAACGCAAGCTGCGCGGCCTGGATCAGCTCCACGCCTGTTTTCTGCGATGCGCCGCTCATCGGAACCAGCAGCGCGATATGCGTTCCGATATGCAGCCCCTTGTTTTCCGGGGAGGCATTTTCAACCTCGGCAGGGGTGGTTGTGCTTGCACCGGGGGCGGTATTCGTAGTATTGCCTTGGGATGCGGCGCGCATGGACGGGTTATCGCACGGAACGCTCACGCCCGATGGCCCCCGCGAGGTGGAACAGGCGGCGAGCGCGAAGAACGCGCAGAGAAGGCTTACAATCTGGAACAGGCGTGGTGTCATGGTGGCGGAGGATAAGGTAAAGGTTGCGACAAGTAAACCCGAAGCGGGACTATATATCGTTGCGACACCCATCGGCAACCTGAAAGATATAACTTTGCGCGCGCTGGAGACTCTGCGAGGGGTGGATGCCATCGCCTGTGAGGATACGCGGGTGACGAACCGGTTGCTCAGCCATTACGGTATCAAGGCCAGCATGGTGGCCTATAACGATGCGAACGGCGCGAAGGTCAGGCCGCAATTGCTGCGGCGGCTGGCGGAGGGGCAATCCCTCGCGCTGGTTTCCGATGCCGGCACACCACTCATCTCCGACCCCGGCTATAAGCTGGTGCGTGAAGCGCGGGAGCAAGGCAGCCACATCACCACGCTGCCGGGAGCTTCTTCCGTGATGGGCGCGCTGACCCTCGCGGGGCTGCCCACCAACCGCTTTCTGTTCGAGGGGTTCCTGCCCGCGAAGCAGCAGGCGCGCACCGAGGCATTGCGGGCGATTTCCAATGTGGATGCGACGCTGGTGTTTTTCGAGCGGGCGAGCAGGGTTCCGGTGGTGCTGGCGGATATGCTGGAGGTACTCGGCGATAGGGAAGTTGCGCTGGTGCGGGAAATTACCAAGTCGTTCGAGGAAACCGTGCACGGGCAACTTTCCGGGCTTATCGCACGGTATGGCAAGGGCGAGGAGATTCGCGGCGAGGTGGTGCTGGTGCTCGCTCCGCCCTCGGAAGCGACACAGGCACGGGCAGGGGATGCGGTGCTGGATGAAAGGCTGGCCGTGCTGTTGCGGGAATATTCGGTGAAGGACGTGGCGGCACTGGCTGCGGAGGAATTCGGCATTCACAGGAAACAGGCCTACCAGCGCGCGCTGGAGATAAAGGGCGGCCATGCGCAACGCTAAACCGAATTCCCGCCAGAAAGCCTATCGCCTCGGCCATTCCGGCGAGCGGCTGACGATATTATTACTGCGTTTGCGCGGTTATAGCATTCTCGCGCGGCGGTTCCGCTGCCCGGCAGGGGAGATTGATATTGTGGCGCGGCGTGGTGAGATGCTGGCGATGGTGGAGGTGAAAGCGCGGCGGAACGGGGAGGTGGAGGTGCTTTCCGTGCGGCAGCAGCAGCGCATTGCGCGCGCGGCCACTTTCTTTATTGCAATGTATCCGCAATTTGCGCATTGTACTGTACGTTGCGATATTGCCATCATCCGCCCGTGGCGGTGGCCGCAACTGATCTTTAACGCCTGGCAAATCGAGGGGAATAATTATGGCTAGAACCCGCAGAATTATGGCATGGATGCTCATCCCGCTGCTGCTGAACGGCTGCCCGGCGGTGATACTGGGCGGCGCAACCACCGCCGGTTACGTTGGAGTGCAGGAGCGTTCAATCGGCAATGCGGTGGACGATACCGGCATCCTGGCACACATCAAATCCCTTTATCTCCAGAGTGATGTAAACACCTTGTTCCACGGCATCAGCGTGGAAGTGACCGAAGGCCGCGTGCTGCTGACCGGCCAGGTTCCCACGCCTGAAGCGCGTGTGGAGGCGGTGAAGCTCGCGTGGCAGCCTTCGGGGGTGAAGGAAGTCATCAACGAAATCCAGATCGCGGAAGGCTACTCCATCAAGCAATATGCCAGGGATGCCTATATCAGCACCAGGGTGCGCGGCAGGCTGCTGATCAGCAAAAACGTGCGCTCAATCAACTATAACGTGGATACGGTGAAAAACGTGGTGTACCTCATGGGCATCGCGCATGATCAGAAAGAGCTGGACATCGCCATCAGCCTGGCGAAAGCCGTGGATGGCGTGAAGCAGGTGATAAGCCACGTGATGCTGAAAGACAGCGCGAAGCGGATTCAATAACGTAAGGCCGCCACGTGAAGAAAGAAGAAATCATCGCCGTCGTCATTCCCTGTTACAAGGTGAAAAGCCATGTGCTGGGAGTTATCGGAAAAATTCCCGCGAGCGTGGCGAAGATTTACTGCGTGGACGATGCCTGCCCGGAAACATCGGGGCAATATATCCGCGAGAACTGCCGGGATAGCCGCGTGGAGGTCATCACCCATCCGAAAAACAAAGGGGTGGGGGGCGCAATGATCACCGGATACCGCCATGCGCTCGCCGATGGCTGCACTGTTGCGGTGAAAATTGATGGCGACGGGCAGATGGATCCGGCGTTAATTCCGCTGTTCGTGAAGCCCATCCTCGAAGGCAAGGCGGATTACACCAAAGGCAACCGCTTCTATAATCTGGAAGACACGGTGCAAATGCCCCGCAAGCGGTTGATCGGCAACGCGGCGCACAGTTTCTGCAGTAAACTTTCCACGGGATACTGGAATATTTTTGATCCCGCCAACGGCTACACGGCAATCCACGCGAACATTATCCGCCATCTTCCGCTGGAAAAAATCAGCGAGCGGTATTTCTTTGAAACGGATATGCTGTTCCGCCTGGGTACGCTGCGCTGCCGGGTGGTGGATATTCCCATGAAGGTGATTTATGCGGATGAGGTGAGTTCCCTTAACGCGCGCAAGAACCTGCCGATTTTCATGATGGGGCATCTGCGTAACACGTTCAAGCGCATCGCGTATAACTATTTCCTGCGGGATTTTCATGCCGCGTCGCTGAACCTGCTTGTGGGGGCTTCGCTGGTGCTGTTCGGTGGGCTGCTTGGAGCGGAAAAGCTGGCGAAAGCGATGCTCACCAATATCCCCACGCCGATGGGAACCATCATGTTCGTGGTGCTGCCGATTCTGGTGGGGATGAATATGCTGCTATCCTTCCTGCATTACGACACCAGCAACGTGCCGGATGAAATCATGAACGACAGGCTGGGGTAGGGGGCAGGCTGGGGTAGGGGGATTGTCATCCTGAGCGCAGCGAAGGATCTCCCCGCCGCAGGGGATCCTTCGCTGCGCTCAGGATGACAAGTATTATCAGAACCTCAAAAACCCCACTATATCCCTGATTTCCGCCATGTTCCGGCTGGCGATGGCTTCCGCTTTTTCAGCACCGTGCTTGAGCAGCGCATCAATATACGCGGTATCTTTGGAGAGTTCGCGCATTTTTTCGGTGATGGGCGCGAGCTTCGCCACCGCCGCTTCCGCGACCGCTTCCTTGAACACCTTATTATTGGCCGTGACGAACTGCTTTTCGGCCTCCTTCACGGTGGTTTCCGTGAGCGCGGCGTAAATGGTGAGGAGGTTGGTGATTTCCGGGCGCTTCTCGCGGTCGGCGTAAATACCGGGGAAATCCATATCCGCCTTGGCTTTCATGATTTTCCTGCGGATGGTTTCGGCATCATCGGTGAGGTTGATGCGCGATTTTTCGGAAGGGTCGGATTTGCTCATCTTCGCCGTGCCGTCCTGCAAACTCATCACCCGCGTGGCCTCACCCAGAATGAGCGGGGCGGGGAGGGGGAAATAACCTTTTCTGTCATC
>JAHFPR010000014.1 GCA_023269645.1 Alphaproteobacteria bacterium
TATCCATATCCGCCACCCGGATCACCGTTTTCGCCAGGTGCGAACTTCCGAACCCGGCCTGATCCACCTGAATCACCGCAGAATCGTAATCCACCACCGCACTGCCCGTCCCCTGTTCCAGCTTTGGAAACGCCTCGTAATACGCAGCTTCCACATTCCTGAAGGATATTTTTGCCTGCACGGTATCCTTGGAAAAATTCTGGCTGATAAACTCCTCCGGACGGATGTGCACCGCCACTTCCGCATGATCGTACATCCCGCCGTTGATGTGGGTCACCAGCCAGTCCCGCGCGCCTTTCGCATAATAGGGCGGCCAGAATTTTTCCAGCATCGGAGCGGGCAGATTATCCGTGCTCGCCTGGAAACTTCCTTCGGGAACACGTGGTTGACCCTGGAACATCTCGTGGATGGTTATCTCCCCGGAGGCTTTCAAGCGGAATCCTTCAAGTGCGGGGTTCTGCACCGGTGTGCCTGTCGCATCGAATTTCAGGTATTGCAACTGGCCTTCGGGAGTCAAACGCAATTCTGCCGTGGAATCGAACACGACATCTATCGGCGCAAGCCACGCCGCTTCCGGGATAAAATTCGCTGCCAGCGCGGGGGTGGCGTGTTCCGCCTTCACCTTGAGGTGGAGTATCTGCTTGTTTTCCAGATAGCCTTCCAGTGAAAGGCGCGCTTCTTTCTTAAGGTGCTGAATTTCCATGTCGCTCTGGAAAGTCACGACTTTCCCGGCCAGCATGAAACGCATACTGACACTCGGCAGGTTATAAACAACTTTTTCCGTACCGTTGTTAAAGGCCAGCCCCACGTGCCGCATATGGATGCTGCGTATGGGAAACTGCCGGTTATTATTCTCAATGGCGGTGAGGATATTGATGATCGCCTTGCGGTAGGTGGAAATCGGATACGCCCCAACCGCCTCCTCCACCCCTTCTTTCCCCTCCTCCGTACTGGTAATGATTTTAAGCTCTGGCGCGGTGATAATAACATCCTCCAGCTCAATGCTGCCCAGCAGCAGGCTGAGAAAGTTCAGCTTCACCTGCACATCCGGGAAATGCACCACCTTGATATGGTCGCCATCGAACACGCTCACATTGTTGAGGTGGATGCTGATACCTTCGTGCGTACCGTCCCACTTCAGCACGGCCTCTCCCACTTTCGTATTGAAATCCTTGCCGAAACCGTTGAACACGCCTTCGATTCTTTCCGCAAGGTAGGGTATGGAGCGCGGTGCGCTCACCAGCCAGTAGAGCAGCAGCCCGCTGTTGGCGATAAGCAACAGCAGGAGCACGAGGATCGTCCGAACCGTATATTTGACGTAGCGGTTGACCATTATGGGTTGATAGTTCCGGGTTGATGGTTGATAGTTGCCAATCCATAATCATAGACTATCAACCCTCAACTATAAAATGCAATTTTCCGTAAAAATAAAAGATACCCTGCTCAAAAACAGTACCGCGCTGCCAAAAGCGGCAAGCGCAGAACAGGTTGCGCTCTACAGGGAACGCTGGCGGGAGGAAGCAGCGGCGGCTGATCCTGCCTTGCAATCCTTCATGCTTGCCTGCGCGGAAGACCCGCACGGCGAGAAATTGCTGGAAGCCCTGTTTGGCAACAGCCCCTACCTGAGCAGATCGCTGCTGAATGAACTGCCATTTTTCAGGCAGATGGCGGAACAGGGTTACGCAGAAACATTCCGCCTGATGATGGATACGCTGGTGCGGGAGGTGGAAGCCTGCACCACCCGCGAATCCCTCATGGCATTGCTGCGCATCGCCAAGCGTCGCGCGTCGCTGCTGATTGCACTGGCTGATATTACCGGTGTATGGAAGCTCGAAAAAGTGACGGAATCCCTCAGTGCTTTCGCGGATACCTCCATCTGCGCCACGGTACGCTTCCTGCTGCGGGAGGGCGAAAAATCCGGTGCTATCGCACTTGCTGACAGCACCAATCCCGAAAAAGATTCCGGGCTGCTTGTGCTGGCGATGGGCAAACTCGGCGCGGGCGAGCTGAATTACTCCAGCGACATTGATCTCATCGTGTTTTATGACCAGAACAGGGTGCGCTATCAGGGAAGGCATACCGCAGGGCAATTTTTTATCCGGCTGGCGCAGGGGCTGACCTCCATACTGCAGGATCGCACACGGGAAGGGTATGTCTTCCGCACCGACCTGCGGCTGCGCCCCGATCCCGGCTCCAACCCCATCGCGGTTTCCATCCATAATGCCGGGCTTTACTATGAAACACTCGGCCAAAACTGGGAACGTGCCGCAATGATCAAGGCGCGCCCGGTCATCGGTGACGAGGATACCATCCAGCGTTTCCGGGGGTTCATCACGCCCTATATCTGGCGAAGATCGCTGGATTTCGCCAGCATCCAGGATATTCACTCCATCAAACGCCAGATTGACAGCCGACAGGGAGGCCTGCCCGCCAACCTCTATAATTATAATGTAAAACTGGGACGCGGCGGCATCCGGGAAATCGAGTTTTTTGCGCAAACGCAACAGCTTATCTGGGGAGGAAGGCAGCCCAATCTACGCTCAATGGCCACCTGTGATACACTGCGGGCATTGGTGGAAGCCGGGGAGCTGCGCCTGGAAATCTGCGACGAACTTATCTACGCTTATAGATTCTACCGCAAGGTGGAGCATCGGCTCCAGATGATCGAAGACCAGCAGACGCATACCCTCCCCGATACTCCGGAAAAGATGCAGCGGATCGCGGTGTTCCTCGGCTATAAGGATGCGGTGCATTTCGTGGAGGAACTTACGCTGACCATCAGCAGGGTGCGGAACCACTACGCGCATCTGTTTGAAAACTCGCCCTCGCTGGCAAGCGGCGATCCAAATTCCGGCGGGAGCCTGGTGTTCACCGGCGCGGATGACGACCCGGAAACACTGGAAACCCTGAAAGGCATGGGCTTCAGCGACGCGAGCCATGTCGCCTCCGCCATCCGCGGCTGGCATCACGGGCGTTACCGTGCCATGCGCACCAAGCGCGCCCGCGAACTACTCACCGAGCTTATGCCGATACTCCTCACCGCCTTTTCCCGCACCGCCAATCCGGATGCCGCGTTTGATCGCTTCAATGAATTCCTCTCCAAACTTCCTGCGGGCGTACAGATATTCTCGCTGTTTTATTCCAACCCCAACTTGCTTGATCTCATTGCGGAGATTATGGGCGGCTACCCCTATATCGCCAGCAACCTCAGCCGAGCGCCAGTGCTGCTGGATTACGTGCTGATCCCGGAATTTTATGACAGGCTCCCCAAGGGAAAAGCCCTCAAAGCCAATCTGCGGGAGGCTGTCGCCCAGGGCAAGGATATGGAGGATGCGCTGAACGCCATGCGCTTCTGGACGAATGACCGCCGCTTCCGCATCGGCATCCAGTGCATCAAGAAAACGCTTCCGCTGCACAAGGCGGCGCGCAATCTTTCGGGCATCGCCGACGCGGTCATTGATGTGCTGATGGAGGAAGTGCGCAAGGATTTCGAGAAAACGCACGGTATCGTGGAGAATGGAACCTTCGCCGTCCTCGGCATGGGAAAACTCGGCGGAAAGGAAATGACTTTCAGCTCCGATCTCGACCTTGTATTCGTTTACGATGTGCCGGATAGCGACGCGCTTTCCACCGGGGCGCAGCCCCTGCCCGTCAGCCAGTATTATGCGCGCCTGAGCCGACGCTTCGTGAACGCCCTCACCTCCCTTACGCCGGAAGGTACGCTTTACAATGTAGACCTGCGGCTGCGCCCCTCCGGCAATGATGGCCCGGTGGTTTCCCACATCTGCGCGTTCGTGGATTACTATAAAAAATCGGCCTGGGCGTGGGAATATCTGGCACTCACCCGCGCCCGCGTCATCCATAGCCCCAAGCCATTCAAGCAACACCTGAAATCTCTGATCCGCGGGATGCTCTCTGAGAAACGTGATCCCCTCACCTTCGCAGAAGGGGTGCTGGATATGTACAGCCGCTTCCGAAAAGCGCACCCCGTCACTTTTCCCTTCCGCGTGAAATATACGCCCGGAGGGCTGATCGAGCTTGAATATATCGCCCAGTACCTTCAGGTGAAACACGCCCACCTGCATCCAGCCGTGCTTTCCACGAACACGGTCAAGGCCTTCAAACGCCTCCGCAAGGAAGGACTGCTGGATCAAAAAGCCTTCACCGCATTGATGGAAGCTATTGCCCTCTATACGCAGGTGCAGGGTACGATGCGGCTGATGGGCGCGCGACAGGCCGATGAACACACCATGACCCCCGGCATGGAACGCACGCTCATCTACCATACCAGCGATAAGGATTTTGAGACCCTGAGAAAAAAGCTTACAGCGACACAAAAAAATGTAGAAAACCTCTTTGAGCGGTTTATACTGTCGGATACAGGAGAAACGCCATGAACACTGCAACCGCCAACACACATAAAAAACTCTCCGCCGGGGATTATGCTCCCGATTTCACGCTGGATACCGGTAGCGGTGAGCCGATTACGCTTTCTGAGCAGCGCGGAAAAAACGTCGTGGTGTATTTTTATCCGAAGGATGATACGCCCGGCTGCACGATAGAGGCGCAGGATTTCACCAGGGTCATCGCCGATTTCGAGTATGAGGATGCGGTGGTTATCGGTATCTCGAAGGATTCCGTGCAAAGTCACTGCAATTTCCGGGATAAATACAAGCTCGCGGTGGTGCTCGCCTCCGACCAGCATGGCACAGTCTGCGAAGCCTACGATAGCTGGATGGAAAAAACCAACTACGGCAAAAAATACATGGGCATCCAGCGGGATACTTTTCTGATCGACAGGAAAGGCATCATTCGCAAAGTGTGGCGCAAGGTAGAAGTGAAAGGCCACGTCCAGGAAGTGCTGGAAGCAGTGCGGGATTTGGATTAGGCCTCCATCCTCCACTCCTTGATAACGTATATCATTAGCTATGTAATTCTATACATTGATATACCATCAAGGAGGCACACACCATGCGTACCGAACAGATCAATTTCAGGATAGATGCCGCCATCAAGCAGGATGCCGAGGCTGTATTCAAGCGGCTTGGCCTTTCTTCCAGCGATGCCATGCGTATGTTCTATAGCCAGGTCGCCATGCAGCAAGACCTGCCGTTTGATGCGAAAGTAAAAATGCAGGAACCCAAGCGCAGAACCCCGGTAGAACAGGCGGCATTTGAAAAAATGGTGGATGATTTTATTCGTGAGAATAAGACAACCCTCGATCTTCTGGCAGACCGATGAAGGAACCCCAATGGCTGCAAAAAGAAGACGTGCTGCTCATCCATGAAAAAATTGTCGCTGCTTCCGTAGCGTCCGATGGTATGCGCGATGAAGGGCTGCTGGAATCGGCACTTTCGCGGGCGCAAAATCTTTTTTTCTATCAGGATGCCACGCTGTTTGATCTGGCGGCGGGATATGCGGACAGCATCGCGCGCCACTATCCGTTTGTGGGCGGCAACAAGCGCACCGCCTTTGCGGTCGCCGATCTTTTTTTGCAGATGAACGGCTACCATTACCGCGCTGATCAGGAAGAAGCGGCGAACATCATGGTCGCGCTGGCGGAGCAGAAAATCCCCCGCAGTGAACTGGCGGAATTTTTTAGCCGGAATTGCAAATCTATGGTATAGAATGGACTCATGACTGCTAAAACCTGCACATTCCCCCACCCCCACCTGCTTGGGATAGCTGGCCTCACTGCCCATGATATTTCCTCCCTGCTTGATCTCGCTGAATCCTATGTCGTACTGAACCGCAAGCGGGATAAGAAGAAGCCTATCCTGCAGGGACGCACACTCATCAATCTTTTCTTCGAGAACTCCACGCGCACCCAAAGTTCGTTTGAACTCGCTGGCAAGCGGCTGGGCGCGGACGTGGTGAATATGTCTGTTGCCACTTCCTCCATGCAGAAGGGCGAAACGGTGCTGGATACCGCGATGACGCTGAACGCCATGCATCCGGATTTCCTGGTGATCCGCCATAACCAGAGCGGTGCGGTGCAGCTTATCGCGCGCAAGATGAATGGGCGCGTCATCAATGCGGGGGATGGCTGCCACGAACACCCCACCCAGGCACTACTGGACGCGCTGACCATAAGGCGGCGGTGCGAAAAACTGAAAGGGCTGACGGTCGCCATCTGCGGCGATATTCTCCATAGCCGCGTGGCGCGCTCCAACATTTATCTGCTGAACACGATGGGCGCGAACGTGCGGGTTATCGCACCTTCCACGCTGCTTCCCCCCTTCGCAGAATCCTTCGGGGTGGAGGTGTTCACCGATATGCGCAAGGGGCTGAAAGGCGCGGATGTGGTGATGGTGCTGCGCCTCCAGCGGGAGCGTATGTCGAGCGCGTATATCCCCTCCGAGGCAGAATATTTCTATCTCTACGGGCTGGATTATGAGAAACTTTCCTGCGCGAAAAAAGATGTGTTCGTGATGCATCCCGGCCCCATTAATCGTGGCGTGGAAATTGACAGCCAGCTCGCCGACGACATCAACCGCAGCGTCATTCTGGATCAGGTGGAAATGGGTGTCGCCGTGCGGCAAGCCATACTGGAGGCAATGGGTTGACTTTATAGTAAATTTACTATATTATGAGGCGATAGGTTTTGAAAGGCTTTGAAATTCCGGTATTGCGTCCCTTGGTATGGTTGGGTAACACGAAGAAAAATCTTCGGAATTTTCCTGATGATGCACAAAAACTGATGGGCGATGAATTACAGCTTAGCCAGTTCGGCGGAATGCCGGAAGATGCAAAACCGTTCAAAGGCGTGGGAAGCGGTGTTATTGAAATCGCCTTGCGTTATGATAGTGATGCCTACCGCACCGTGGTAGCGGTGCAACTCGGAAAAAAGATTTATGTGCTTCACGCCTTCCAGAAAAAATCGAAAAAAGGCATCGCCACGCCGAAACAGGATGTGGATGTGATTAAACAGCGTTACGCTCAGGCGAAAGGGATGGCAAAAGATGAAAAATAGAACCGAACAGATGGAATTTGAGCAAGGCTCCGGCAATATTTTTGCCGATCTTGGGCTTGAAGATGCGGACGAGCTTTTCGCGCGGGCGCAACTGGGCTTTTACGTCTATAAAATTCTCAAGAAAAAGAAACTGAAACAGCGGGAAATTTCTACCCTTCTCGGCATCGCGCAGCCCGATGTATCCCACCTGATGAACGGCCATTTCAGCCGCTTCACCACCGATAAACTGCTGGATTTCCTGAAACGGCTGGAGCAAAAAGTAACCATCCGCATTGCCCCCCACAAACTAGGCGAACCCTATCAGGAAGTTGGGTTCGCGGTATAAAACAAGGAAAACAAACCATGACCCAAAAACAAACCTGGCATCTCCCCAAGGAAACCCCTGCCCCCGGCAAGGTGGCGTATATCAACGCGCGGCTGATTGATCCGGAATCCGGGCTGGATACGAAGGGCGCGCTACTCACCGAAGGCGAGAGCATCAAGGATTTCGGCGCGAAACTGTTTAACGACGGCGTACCGGAGGGGATTGCGGTGGTGGATTGCGGCGGGCACGTGCTTTGCCCCGGTCTGCTTGATATTCAGGTGCATTTCCGCGAGCCGGGGCAGGAGCATAAGGAAACCATTGAAACCGGAAGCAAATCCGCGGCGGCAGGCGGCATCACCACCGTGGTCTGCCAGCCGAACACCAGGCCGGTGCTTGATAACGTGCCCATCCTCGAATACCTCAAAACCCGCGCGCGGGAGAGTTCCTACATCAATATCCGCGCCTACGCCTCCATCTCGAAAAACATGGAGGGCAAGGAACTCACAGAAATGGGGATGCTGAAGGATACCGGTATTGTGGTCGGCTTTACGGACGACGGCCTGCCGCTGATGAGCAGCCTGCTGATGCGCCGCGCGCTGGAATATGCCGGGATGTTCGATATGCCCATCGCACAGCACGCGGAAGATATTGTGCTATCAGACAAAGGCTGCATCAACGAGGGGAAAATCTCCGCGAAACTCGGTGTGAAGGGTATCTGCAACGCCACGGAGGCGATTATCGTGGCGCGGGATTTATTGCTCCTTGAGATGACGGGAGGAAGATACCACGTGCTGCATATTTCCACGCGGCAGGCGGTAGAACTCGTGCGCCAGGCGAAGAAGAAAGGGCTGCCGGTGACTGCGGAAGCCGCGCCCCATCACTTTATATTGACGGAGGACGCGGTGGAGGATTACCGCACGTTCGCCAAGATGAACCCGCCGCTGCGCACCGAGGAAGACAGGCTGGCAATCATCGAGGGATTAAAGGACGGCACGATTGATTGCATCGCCACCGACCACGCCCCGCACGATCAGGAATCCAAACGCCGCCCGCTTCAGGAAGCGTCGTTCGGCATTGTTGGTGTAGAAACGATGCTGCCACTTTCCCTTAAACTTGTGCAGGATACACAACTTACCTTACGTGATGCTTTAGGTAAAATGACCTGGCGCGCAGCGGATATTATCAAGGAACCGGCAGGCCGCCTGAAAAAAGGCGCGCGCGCCGATCTCACGCTGATTGACCTCGATCATAAGTGGATAATTGATCCGGAAGCCTTCGCCAGCAAATCCAAAAACTCCCCGTTCGAGGGTTTCCCGGCCAAAGGCCGCGCCCTCCGCACCGTGGTGGGCGGGAAGACGGTGTATCAGTTGGGATGACAGATGATGGATGCTGGCTGTATTCTTCCATCATCTATCATCCATTATCCATCATCTGATATGCAACCGCGCACTTTCACTCTGGAGCAACTGAAACAAGCAGGTAAATCCGGGTATATTTCCACGCGGCAGAAGCAGTCGCGGGCGGCGGTGCGGGCAGATTCCATAGACCACGCGCTTCCGGAAACTTCCGCCGACCGGGATGATGCTGTCGGTACGGAATCCACTGCCGACGGTGGTTATCAGGTGTATGTCCACATCGCCGATGTCGCGGAATATATCCCGAAAAACACGCCGCTCGACCTCGGCGCGCAGGAACGCGCATTCACCCGCTATCGCCCGGAAGCGCGTGACCCCATGTTCCCGATGGAACTTTCCGAGGGGCGGCTGAGCCTGGAGCATCGCTGCGAACGGCTGGCACTCACTATCATCATAACACTGGATAGCGGCTTCATGCCGATGGCTCTGCAGTTCGCCCGCACACGCCTCACCGCCGAAGCGCATGATTACGAGCGCGCCCGCGAGCGCATCCACACGCGCGGGGATAAGTTCCAGTTTCTGGCACACGTGGCGCGCGGCATCCTGAACCCGGAGGAAATCACCGCCGCCTACGACGAAAAAACCGGCCTGCGCGTGGATGCGGAGGGGCTGGTTTCCTTCATGGATCCCGCGCATCTTCCGGTAGCAAAAATGGTGGAGGCCTACATGGTGCTCGCCAACCGGGTGGTGGCGGAATTCGCGCATAAATCCGGCCTGCCGTTCCTTTACCGCAATCACGGAGCTTCCGTGCGCGGCGGCGATCCTGCCCTGCTCATCCACAACATCCGGGATATACTTTCGGAAAGCAACGCGCTCACCGAAGGGGAGCGCGTGCGGGAAATGAAGCGGATGCTGGCGCGGCTGCATATGCGCCGGGCAACTTACGCCCCTGAAAAAAAAGGCCACCTTGCGCTGAATCTGAGCGAGGGTTATGGGCATTTCACCTCCCCCATCCGCCGCTATCCTGATCTCGTGAACCAGCGCATTATCCACTACGCCATTGATCAGGTGGAAACGGTGGAGAAAGCCATTTCCGCACTGGCGCGGCTTCACTCCATCACGTGTGATAAACAAAAACTGCGCGCCATCGCCTGGAAACCAGCACCGGAAATGCTGTACGCAATTATGGATACGCACCAGACAGGAAAGCGCAGGCGGGCGGGGAAAGAGCATACACTCCAGCGCATATTGCGCGATATGGTACAGGAAGCCCTGCCGGAGCACGTGATTCCCAGCCGTGCGCTGCGCGAGTTTGCTTCGGATAGTGCTGCGGAATTGCTCGCCCGCGCAGTTCCCTATACGAAACGGGAACTGCGCCCCATCGCCGCACACGTCAACAAGGCCGCCGCAGCCGAGCGCAAGGCCGTACAGCAGATCAGCATTGATAAAGCCGCGAACTGGATCAAGAAAATATTTCCCGATACCGACCCACGGAAACTTTCCGCTTTTACGCCGGGTTATTTCTCCGCGCTGCTGCTCCGCACGGCGCAGGCCGGACATATGAACGAGGTATTTTATCACGAGGTCATCCGGCGGCTGGAGGATAGGCGGCTGGATGTCCCTTACGATATTTACAGCATCCTGATGGAGGCGAAGGAATATGATTCGGAGTTGTGGCGCAATCTGAAAAAACGTGCGCTGCGCACCATCGAAGCGGATGGCATGGCGCAGATTTCCCACGTATTCAGCACCGCCCGGAACAACCACACCATCCCCGCCGAAACCGACATCGTGGAGGGAATCTGCCACAGCAAGGATACCGGGGAACCCCTCCACGTGGCGCGCGTGGTGACGGAAATCGAGGGGCGCGCCTATTCCGCGCCGCATTATTCGCTGGCCTATACCGACAAGGGTGCTCGCAAACGCGCGATCTATGATTTCATCTGCTGCATCGCCTTCAATGATCTCGTGCCGATGGAAGAGGCGGTGCTGCCCTCCCGTTTTTACGCCGAGCTGGAAAGCCACCAGAGCACGGTGGTGCTGGAAAAAATCGCGGCTGAAACCGGGCTGAAGCTGGAAAGCGCGGCGCATTCCGGCAAGGGGCAAGCGCAGTTTACCTATACCGTGGAGGGAAACTCACTGCCGGAACCGCTCACCGCTACCCGCCACGCCCCCACGGTGGAAGAAGCACAGCACAAGGCCGCGCGCGCCATTCTGCGCCGGATAGAGTTCAAGCGCGCTATCGCCCGGCATGATCCGGTGGCCGTGGAGTTCGGAAGGATGCCAGAAATCGTGCTGGAGGAACTGGTCGCCTCCCGAAACCTGCCAAAGCCGGAAATCGAAATCCGCGATTTCAAGGACCTTGCCGGGCAGCGTCGTTTTGAAGCACTCCTGATGATGGATGTTCCCGGCCAGAAACCGTTTATCCTCTCGCGGGAGAGTGCCATCAAACGCCTCGCCATCCGCCAGTGCTGCCGGGATGCGCTCGTGGTGCTGGAAAAAATGGGGGTAAAATAGCAGCCCACACCCGTGTATAGAGAGGAAACATGGCGTGCCCGGCAGGATTCGAACCTGCGACCCTCAGCTTAGAAGGCTGATGCTCTATCCAACTGAGCTACGGGCACGTGGTATGGTTTTCAGCCCCACCGATGGCGGAGTATACAGAAACCACCGGGAAGCCTGGAGTTATTTCGGCTTTCTGTTCTTCATCGGTGCTACGGAGGGAATATAGACAATCTCCCCCTGGCCGATCTGCCCAAGCTGCTTGCGCACCTGTTCGTCCAGCAAATCCGTATCCAGTGCGTGAGGAGAGAGGCGGTTCACACGATGCTCAAGCTGTGTGCGTTCTCCCTCGGCCTCCGCAAGATTCTCCCGTGCCGCCACAACTTTCTGCTGCAGCTTGATCATCGCCAGCACACCTTTTTCGCCGCTGATCATATGGTATGCGAAATAAAACACGAGCATGGCCAGCAGAAATGTCTTCGAGACATTCAGAAATCTGCGACGCGTTTCAACGATAAACACCTGTGACCCCTCACACCTTCACCCGCCTTCAGCCTACACGAAAAATATCGCTGCGGCAAGGCCTTATCCAGCCATTATCCCGTGAAACAACCACGCCCGGCATAGTGAGAGGCACTGCCAAGCGTTTCCTCGATGCGCATCAGTTCGTTATATTTCGCGGTTCTGTCGGAGCGGGAAAGCGAGCCGGTTTTGATCTGACCGCAATTCGTGGCCACCGCGATATGCGCGATGGTGGTATCCTCCGTTTCGCCGGAGCGATGGGAGAGAATCGCCCGGTAGCCGGAGCGTTGCGCGAGGCTTACCGCCTCCAGCGTTTCCGTCAGCGTGCCGATCTGGTTCACCTTCACCAGGATGGCGTTCGCAAGCCCCTTCTCGATGCCCTGCGCCAGAATCGCCGGGTTGGTGACGAACAGATCGTCCCCCACCAGCTGGATGCGGCTACCCAGTTGCCGCGTGATTTCCAGCCAGCCCTGATGATCATCCTCCGCCATCGCATCCTCGATGGAAACGATGGGGTAATCCCGGATGAGTTCATCGTAATAGCGGATGAGTTTTTCGCTGGAAAAACTTTTGCCCTCGCCCTTCATTTCATAAATGCCTTTATGGCAAAATTCGGTGGAGGCCGCATCCAGTGCCAGCAGCACATCCCCGCCCGGCTGATAGCCCGCGCCCTCGATGGCCTTCATGATATAATCCAGTGCCTCCCTGGAATTCTGGAGATTCGGCGCAAAACCGCCCTCATCCCCCACCCCGGTGCTTAAACCGGCTTCAGCCAGACTTTTCTTGAGCTTGTGGAAAATCTCCGCGCCCATGCGGATGGCATCCGACATCGTGCCCGCCGATACCGGCATAATCATGAATTCCTGAATATCAATGGGGTTGTTGGCGTGCTGGCCACCATTGATGATGTTCATCATCGGCGTGGGAAGGCGGCTGGCGTTCACCCCGCCGAGATAGGCATAAAGCGGAAGCCCGGCACTGGCCGCCGCCGCCTTCGCCACCGCCAGCGACACGCCCAGAATCGCGTTCGCGCCGAGGCGGGATTTGTTTTCCGTGCCGTCCAGCCGGATCATCGCAGTATCAATCACCGATTGCCAGGAAGCATCCATGCCCACGATGGTTTCCGCGATTTCCTGGTTCACGCTGGCCACCGCCTTCCGCACACCCTTGCCGTTATAGCGCGTCGCGTCGCCGTCGCGCAGTTCCAGTGCCTCCATGCTTCCCGTGGAAGCACCGGAGGGCACGGCGAAGCGCCCCAGCGCGCCATCTGAAAGCTCCACATCCACTTCCACCGTGGGGTTGCCCCGGCTATCCAGAATCTCGCGCCCGTAAACCGCTAATATTTCAGCCATAATGCTTCCCTTGTTGACTGCATGATTGTGCTCACTGAAATACCAGCGCGACGCAGGCGAGGCAAGCGGTTTGTGCATTTGGAACTTCCTGCACATCGAACTATTCCAGAAACACCCTTCCGGGCATGGCATATCCGAGTTATGCGTTGCTTACTGAGATTTTTTGGAAATGGGCAAAGTTGTATTTTCCACAATCCTGTTATCGTGCTAAACAGGAGTAAGAAGCATTTGACTGCACAGGGTTACTGAAGATGCCGCTACTACAGAAATTCACCAGCGACAAAGAACTGCTCACCATTAAAGAAGCGAGCGTTTGGGCAAGCAGGTTTCTTGAACGCGATATAGAAGAATCCAACATCCTGTACCTTGTGCAGTATGGCCGGTTAAAGAAATACAGTGAACATAACGCGCTCTATGTCACTCTGGAAGATCTGGAATCCTACTACGCAGACAGAAAAAACAGCCGTGAAAGCAAATGGAAAGAAAAACTTGGCGATGATTTGAACTGGGCACTGTCTTTTGATCATTTGAGAGAGAAAGACACCACGAAACACGTCCACCGCCTGCACCCCTATAAAGGAAAGTTTATTCCCCAGTTGGTGGAATATTTTATTGACGCACATACAGACAATTTCAAATTGGAAACTTATTTCAGGGAGGGCGACATTATACTCGATCCTTTCTGCGGTTCGGGGACTACGCCGATACAGGCATCTGAAATGGGCATTCATGCGGTAGGAATAGATATTTCCAGGTTCAACTGCATGATTGCTGATGTGAAGCTAAGCCGAGCTAATCTTCAGGAACTGAATAGCGAAATCAGAAAGGTTCAAAAAGTTCTTGCAGAGTTTGAAGTAGAAAATCATATCCCCCAATTTGATGTGGAATTAAGCGCAAGGCTCAGCAAATTTAATGACCTCTATTTTCCAAGCCCAGATTTCAAATACAGGGTAGCTCAAGGAGAAATTGATGAAGAAACCTACGGGTTTTCTAAAGAAAAAGAATTTTTAGAAACATACCGTGGGCTGGTGAATGCATATGGCATCAAACTCAAACAAGACAAAAACAGCTCGTTCCTTGATAAATGGTATCTGGAGAGCGTGAGGGCGGAGATTGATTGTGTATTCGAGCAAATCAGGAAGATAGAGGATATTGACCTGAAGAAAATTCTGGCCGTTATTCTAAGCCGCACCATCCGCTCCTGCCGCGCCACAACACATTCTGATCTTGCCACGCTGAAAGAGCCGCAAATAGACACTTATTACTGTTGGAAACATAAAAAAATCTGCAAGCCACTGTTTTCCATCAAAGGCTGGTTTAACCGCTATGCGCAAGATACTGTAGTGCGCTTACGGGCATTTAATGCAATCAGAAAAGACTGCACACAAGTTATACTGGCAGGAGATTCACGATCAGTAGATATTTTTAAGGAAATAAGGAAGAAACTTCCTGATTTTTCGCCGCTTCTGGAACAGCAGAAAATAAAAGGGATATTTACATCCCCGCCCTATGTCGGGCAGATAGATTACCATGAGCAACACGCCTACGCCTATGATCTTTTTGGGTTCGAGCGCAACGATGATAGGGAGATCGGGCCGTTATTCAAAGGTCAGGGCATCGCAGCGCGCCAATCGTATGTGGATGGAATTGTAGAGGTGCTGCTTAATTGCAGGAAGTTCCTGGCCGAAGATTTTGACATTTTTATGGTCGCAAACGATAAATACAATCTGTACCCGACGATTGCCGGGCGATCCGGTTTGCAGATCGTAAACCAGTTCAAGCGCCCCGTTCTCAATCGCACCGAACGCGATAAATCGCCCTATTCAGAAATTATTTTTCATCTGAAGGCTGTGAGATAATATGTCCCTAAGCGAAACAACAAAACTGGAAGTCCGCAATTTTCTAAAAGAAAAGCTGTTCAAGAAAATCAATGCTTACAGTCTGGATACCGAAGATGCATCCAAGCCCTTTCAGTATGCGTTATTTACGGAAAAAGGGTATCTGGTGAAAGGCTTTATTCACGGATGCGAAACGGCGTTGGGTAACTGGCATGAATCTATCGCCCTCATTATCGCACGTCAGAATTTTGCCACTGCCAGAAAACTTCAGGGTGCTGGAAAACTCAAAGGGCATATCACGCCTCAAGCGCAAAGTGTTTATGAGAATATTCTGAGTAAACTTGATAATGCCACGCGAGAACCAAATCATTCGAGTGAGGCTGCCGAAATCTTTGCCGCCAGTGCCGCAGGCGAAGCATCTTTAAGTCGAGAACAAACTGTTGACCTGTACTTGCAACGCGCAAACGGGGAAGAAATTTTCCTTGAGATAAAGGGACCAAAGCCAAATAAAAATGAGATGCGCGCCGCAAAGAGGGATTTGTTTGAAATATATGCCATAAGAGCGGCGGACGGACACAAACCCCGTGTGATTTTAGGTATGTATTATAATCCTTATTTTCCTGAAGAATACGCCCGTTGGACGTGCCTGAAATTCTTTCAGAAAGGTGCGGATTTCCTTGTGGGAAAAGAGTTCTGGGATTTCCTTGGGGGCATGGGAGCCTACGAACAGCTTATCCAGATTTACGAAGATGTTGGTGAGAATATCCGGCCAGTGCTGGAGCAGAAGTTGTTGAGCATTTCTTCGGGCTATTAGCAATTAACACTTAGAACCACAATAACCCGCCCGCCGACTTTGTGCTTGCCTCCCGGCTGTGCCCAGCCTATAACGCGGAAACGCTTGCCCCAGTGGTGGAATGGTAGACGCGGCGGACTCAAAATCCGCTTCCTGCAAGGGATTGGGGGTTCAAGTCCCTCCTGGGGCACCACGCTTCGCCTTCGGCTACGCGTGGCGCAGCCATAGGAAGGAAGTATCTATTTATGCCGCGCGGCGGCGTTTTCCAGGGTATTGCCTGCGCTTCTTATATCTTTGCCCACGCCTTCCACCGTATTGCAGGCGGAAAGCAGCCCGTTCAATATCCCCAGCATCACCGCAAATTTAAGCATCTTCATCCTTCGCTCCTTCTATTTTTTCCTTTTCAGGAAGGTTTTTATTTCCTGCATATCAAACGCCTTCACGAAATGCGCGGTAAGGAAATAGCCCGCCGCACCGATTCCCACCAGCGCACACAGCGCAAGTGCCCGCATCACCTCGCCCCCGCTACCGTGGAGCCAGGAATCGAGTGTCCACTCCGCGCCACGCAGCAGCAGCCCCATCACCAGCGCGGAGAATATAATACGCACCACCCGCTCTTTCAACCGCGCATCCGGAGTATAGCGGGCTTTCGCCCGCAGGCCGCGCGAAAGCAGCCCCACATTATACCAGCAGGCCATCGAAGTCGCAAGCGCAATGCCGATATGCAGCATCCACCCTATCCTTATAAAAAGCGCGATGAAAATGCCGTTGAACACCACATTGGCGATCATCGCCTTGATGGCGATCTGCACCGGGGTTCTGGTATCGCCATCCGCATAAAAAGTGGTGGTGAGGATTTTTATGATAACGAAGGCCGGCAGCCCCACCGCGTAGGCAGTCAGCCCGTAGGCCGTGGCGGTGGCATCGGCCACGGTGAACTTGCCGCGCTCGAACAGCGCGAGGATAATCGGATGCCCCGCTATCAGCAATGCGGCGGTGGCCGGGATGGTGAGGAACAGCACCAGCTCCAGCGCACGGTTCTGGCTTTCCATCGCCTGCGCGGTTTCGCCCGCCTTGAGCTGGCGCGAGAGCATGGGCAGAAGCGCAGTGCCCATCGCCGTGCCAACCAGTGCCAGCGGAAGCTGGTTGATCCTGTCGGCATAATAGAGCAATGCCAGCGCGCCGGGGATAAACGTGGCGATGATGGTATCCACGAACAGGTTGATCTGCACCACCCCCGTGCCGACCAGCCCCGGCCCCATGCGCCTCAGGAACGCCCGCACGTCCGGAGTCAGCTGCGGCTTGCGCAGGCGCAGCTTTATGCCGATTTTCCGGCAGGCGTGGATCATCCACAAAAGCTGCAGGATACCCGCCAGAATTACGCCATAAATCATCGCGTGGGCGGGCGTTTCCGTGAATTTCGCAAGGATGAGGAGCGAGGCGATAAGGCACAGGTTCAGCACGATGGGCGAAGCCGCCTGCGCCGCGAATTTCCCCAGGCTGTTGAGGATGCCCGCGTAAAGCGTCACCAGCGAAATAAAGATGAGGTAGGGGAATGCAATGCGCGTGAGGAGCACGGTCATCGCAAAATGCTCCTTATCCCCTGTGAATCCGGGCGCGATGATGTACATCGTCCAGGGCATGGTGGCGATCATGAACACGGTGAACAGGGTCAGCACCATCAGCAGCGCGGCGTAAATATGCTCCGCGAAGGTGAGTGCGGCCTCCTTTCCCTCGCCGTGAAGCCGGTGGGTAAACATCGGCACGAAAGCGGCACTGAACGCCCCCTCCGCGAACAGGCGGCGGAAGAAGTTGGGCAACCGGAACGCGATAATGAACGCATCCGCCAGCGGCCCCGTACCCACGGCAGAGGCCATCACAATATCGCGGATAAACCCCGTGATGCGCGAAATCAGCGTAAAGCCGCTTACCGTGAAAAACGCCCGTATCAGTGACATGATGCTCCTTATTCCTTTCGCGGGAATGACAATAAGGCGGAGGCCGCCGCACCACAACCTGAAAAACGGCTGCCTGAAAAACGGCGGCTTGTCATTCCGGGTGGGATTGGGTATACAACGTCATTCCCTGAGTTTTGCAAAGCAAAACTCTAGGGGAATTCATACTGCAACAATGGATCGCCCTAGAATTTGCTCCGCAAATTCAGGCGATGACGGTAGAAAAATGAAACACTTACGCCTCATCCCGGATAAAACGAAAATCAACTTCATGGGACACACGCGGCTGTTCCTGGCCGTTTCCGTGCTGATGACCGTGGTTTCCATCGCCTCGCTTTTTGCCAAAGGCTTGAATTACGGTATTGATTTCACCGGTGGGCTGGTGATTGAAGTTCGCACAGACGCTCCGGCGGATATAGCCAAAGTGCGCGGATTGCTTTCCACCGAAAAAAGCCTTGGCGAAGTAGCACTCCAGCAAATCGGGGCAGACGGCCACAGCCTGATGATCCGCCTCCAGAGCAAGGAAGATGACCACATTAAAGTGGTGGACAAAGTAAAATCCCTCCTCGGCGGGCTGAACACGCCGATTGAATACCGTAAGGTGGAATTCGTCGGTCCGCAAGTGGGGCAGGAACTCATCCGCATGGGGCTGCTGTCGCTCTGCCTTTCGATGGCGGCGATGATGGTGTACATCTGGTTCCGTTTCGAGTGGCAGTTCAGCGTCAACGCGATTGTCGGGTTGCTGTATGACGCATTCCTTATCTTCGGGCTGTATAGCGTCACCGGGTTGGAGTTCAACCTCACCTCCGTGGCGGCAATTCTCACCATCATCGGCTATTCGATGAACGACAAGGTGGTGATTTACGACCGCATCCGCGACAACCTCCGTAAATACAAGAAAATGAAGCTGGATGAACTTATCAACCTCAGCATCAACGAAACCCTCGCGCGAACACTCACCACCTCCGGCGCAACCTCCACCACGCTGGTTGCGTTGATACTCCTGGGCGGCCCGGTAATTCAGGGCTTCAGCATCGCGGTGCTGTTCGGCATTGTGGTGGGGACATATTCCTCCATCTATATCGCCTCCTCGCTGCTGCTGGTGACGAAGCTGCGCGCGGATAACCCTGTGGTGGCAGCCGCTTAGGTTCAATCACCATTTGATTTTTCGGTACTATATTGATCTATATTCTTAATTATAGTTCATCGTCATTCCAGCGATCTTATCTTTGGAAAGACTGGCTGGAATCCAGCAGCGGCGTGT
>JAHFPR010000115.1 GCA_023269645.1 Alphaproteobacteria bacterium
AGCTGAACTTCTAGGTTCGATAATAAGGGGGGCAAGGCTGGCCTCAGCCCTGCCCCTCCTGAGGAAACTCAGGCCTAAGGAAAGGGCGTTCTCCCCAACAGGAGAACGCCCTTTCTGCTTCCGTGGTTGACAGGGGCGTGTTAACAGGCCATTTTCTAAAGGAATTGATAATGGATACGGATACAGATGATCACCACGCCCTTTCTTGACAACGTCCGGGTTCCCACCGACATTCGGGATTTTTCGGCAGACGATCTCAAAGCCCTCGCATCTGAGTTGCGCCAGGAAACTATTGATGCTGTGTCCAAAACCGGCGGGCATCTGGGGGCGGGACTTGGGGTTATCGAACTGACCGTGGCACTACATCATGTGTTCAACACCCCGGAAGACCGCCTTATCTGGGATGTCGGGCATCAGGCATATCCCCATAAAATCCTGACCGGGCGACGGGATCGTATTCGCACCCTTCGCCAGCCCGGTGGGCTTGCAGGCTTCACACGGCGCGCCGAAAGCGAATATGATCCCTTCGGTGCAGGGCACAGCTCTACTTCGATTTCAGCCGCGCTGGGTATGGCCGTGGCGCGTGATAAATCCGGCAAGAAAAATGAGGTCATCGCTGTTATCGGCGACGGTGCGATGAGTGCCGGCATGGCGTTTGAGGCACTGAACAACGCCGGTTCGATGGATACCAAACTGATCGTAATCCTGAACGATAATGATATGTCCATCGCGCCACCGACCGGCGCGCTTTCCGCTTATTTTTCGCGCCTTCTTTCCTCGGAACCTTATATTTCACTGCGGAATATCGCCAAGCGTGTGCTGGCGCGTTTTCCGAAGGCTGTGCAGCGCGCCGCACGGAAAACCGAGCAGTATGCTAAAAATCTTACCAGCGGCGGTAATCTGTTCGAGGAACTCGGCTTCATGTATATCGGCCCGATTGACGGGCATAACCTCGACCATTTGCTGCCGGTGCTGCGCAACGTGCGGGATAAAATCCACGATCACCCGGTGCTGATCCATGTGGTAACGGAAAAAGGACGCGGTTTTGAATCACCTGAATCTTCGGAAGAAAAATACCATGCAGTCAAGAGCTTCGATCCAACTACTAAAGTACAACATCCATCCAAGCCCGCCGCAAAAACCTATACCCAGTCCTTCGCCCATGCGCTGATCGCCGAGGCGGAAGTAGATGAAAAAATCATTGGTATCACCGCCGCCATGCCCTCCGGTACGGGGATGGATGCGTTCGGTGTACGCTTTCCGGATCGAATGTATGACGTGGGCATCGCCGAGCAGCATGGTGTCACGTTCGCGGCGGGGCTTGCGGCGGAAGGTTACAAGCCCTTCGTGGCGATTTATTCCACGTTTCTCCAGCGTGCATATGACCAGGTGGTGCATGATGTGGCACTGCAGAGCCTGCCGGTGCGCTTCGCCATTGACCGCGCCGGGCTGGTGGGCGCAGACGGCCCTACCCACGCGGGTTCCTTCGATGTGACGTACCTCGCCACACTGCCCAATTTCGTGGTAATGGCCGCTTCGGACGAAGTGGAGCTTTGCCATATGGTTGCCACCGCCGCCGCCATCGGCGATAGGCCAAGTGCCTTCCGCTACCCGCGCGGCGAAGGCGATGGGCTGGAGCTTCCAAAGCGCGGTACGCCGCTTGAAATGGGTAAAGGGCGCGTGGTCAAGAAAGGCGGGAATAAAGTAGCGATTCTATCGTTCGGAACACGGCTGCAGGACTCGCTAAAAGCAGCAGAGGAACTTGAAAAACAAGGTTTATCCACCACCGTTGCAGATGCCCGCTTCGCCAAACCACTGGATAGGGAATTAATCCGGAACCTCGCGGAAAATCATGAATTGCTGATTACCGTTGAGGAAGGATCCATCGGCGGTTTCGGCGCGCACGTTCTGGATTTCCTGACGCAGGAAGGGCTGCTGAATCAGGGGCTTCATATCCGCACACTGCATCTGCCGGATATTTTCCAGGAACAGGGCAAGCCGGAAAAAATGTATGCGGATGCGGGGCTGGATGCTGTGGGAATCGTAAAAACAGCCAGGGAAGTGCTGGGGATAAAAAAGACAGAAAAAAAAGCGGCTATCGCTTGATAGCCTGTCATTCCCTGAATTTTTCCACAGGAAAAATTCTAGGGGAATCCATTTTACAACCTGTACTCATGGAGCGATGGATCGCCCTAGAATCCGCTACGCGGATTCAGGCGATGACAATATTTATCGCTTGAAATACGCGCGCAGTTTTTCCGCCACGGCATCGGAAACGAAGGGCGAAAGCTCCCCGCCGAGCCGCGCTACTTCCTTCACCATGCGGCTGGCGATGAACTGCATCCGCTCACCCGCCGGCAGGAACACGGTTTGCAGGGAGGGGTTCAGGCGCGCGTTGGTGGCGGCGAGCTGAAGCTCATATTCAAAATCAGATATTGCCCGCAAGCCCCTGATAATGATGGATGATTCCTGCTTCACGGCAAAATCCACCAGCAGCCCTTTGAAGGGCAGCACGGTGATGCGTTTTGCATCTTTCAAGCCCGTGACATCGCCCTTCACCATCGCCGCGCGCTCTTTCATGCTGAAGATAGGGGTTTTCATCACGTCGTCCGCCACAGCAATCACCAGCCTGTCCACCACCCGCAATGCCTGGGTGATGACGTCTACGTGCCCCTTGGTAATGGGGTCGAACGTGCCTGGATAAATGCCGGTGCGCTGGGTCATAATTTCCGGTACATGATAGAGAGATCAACCCGTCCGAATTCCGGATGCCGGAACCCGCCTGGTACTGTTCCTATAACGGAAAATCCCAAAGATTTCCACAAGGAAACGGCGGGCAGGTTGCTGCTCACCACCGCATTGAACTGCATGGCCTCGAAGCCCCGTTCCCTAGCCGTGCGGAGCGCGTGTTCGCCCATTTTTCGCGCGATCCCCTGGCGGCGATGCTCCGGCGCAACCATGAATCCCGCATTGGCGACATGGTTCCCTGATCCCGCATGATTGGGGCGCAGATAATACGAACCCGCCACTTCCTCGCCGAGCATGGCCAGCCAGGTTTCACCGGGTTGAGGCATCCAGTACGCCCGCGCAGCTTCCTGCGGAATTCTGGCCGGAAGCGCGTAGGTATCCTCCGTTTTCACTACCTCGCGGAAAAACGGCCAGATGCGGGGGAAATCCTCCGCAGATGCTTGTTGGAAAACCACATCACTCGCTGACGCTCTCACCTTCCACCCCTTCCTCCGCGACTTCCTCCATTTCCCCGCCTGCGATATGCGCGGCGGAAACGACTTTTTCCTTCGCGTCCACACGAAACAGGGTCACGCCCTGGGTGTTGCGCCCGGCGATGCGGACATCCTTGATGGGGGTGCGGATGAGCTTGCCCTGATCCGTAATGAGCATGATCTGGTCGCCCTGTTTCACCGGGAAACTGGCTACCACCTGGCCGTTGCGCTCGCTGGTATCAATGTTCACGATGCCCTTTCCGCCACGGTTGGTGACACGGTATTCATAGGCTGAACTGCGCTTGCCATAGCCATTTTCCGTGATGGTAAGGATGAATTCCTCCGCCTTCGCCCACGCCACGATGGTTTCGGGCGGAAGCGCGGTTTCGATGCCGGAGAGGAGTGCCTGCACAGAACCCTCTCCCGTGTGCGGGAGAGGGGAGGGTGAGGGCACTTTCTCGCCATCAACATTGCCCTCACCGGAAATCCGGTCAGTAAACTGACTCGGATTTCCTCCTCTCCCGCACGCGGGAGAGGATTCCATCGCAATCTTCACCCGCACCTCCGCCGGAATCTTCAAATACGCATCGCGCGTTTCAATATCCTTCTCCGAAGCACCGCTGTTGAGGACGGTCATGGAAATCACCCGATCACCCTCCTCCAGCCGCATTCCGCGCACACCGGTGGAATCCCGCCCTTTGAACACGCGGATGGCCTCCACGGGGAAGCGCGTCGCCTGGCCGGATTTCGCGGCAAGCAGGATGTGCTGCCCCTCGGCGCACACCGCCACGCCAACCAGTTCCTCATCCTTTTCTTCAAACTTCATGGCGATTTTGCCGTTGGCGCGGACACTCTCGAAATCCGAAAGCGCGTTGCGCCGCGTATTGCCCTTGCTGGTGGCGAACATGATGTTGAGCTTCACCCAGTCCGCCTCATTTTCCGGCAGCGGGAGGATGGTCTGGATGGTTTCGCCCTGCTCCAGCGGAAACACGTTCATCAGGCTGCGCCCGCGCGATTGCGGGCTTCCCAGCGGCAGGCGGTAGGTTTTCAGTTTGTACGCCTTGCCCTTGGTAGAGAAAAACAGCATCGGCGTGTGGGTGTTGGCGATAAACACCTGGGAGGTGATGTCCTCCTCCTTCATCGCCATGCCCGCCCTGCCTTTGCCGCCGCGCTTCTGCGCGCGGTAGGTGGCGAGCGGCACACGCTTGATGTAGCCGCCGACCGTCACCGTCACCACCATATCCTCGCGCTGGATGAGGTCTTCGATGTCCTCCTCGAATTCCGAGGCTTCGATGATGCTGCGGCGCGGGGTGGCGAACTGCTCCTTGATCGCCAGAAGTTCCGTGCGGATGATGCCGCGCAGCCGTTCTACTGAGCCGAGAATATCCAGGTAGTCCTTAATCTCCGCCGCGAGTTCCGCCATTTCCTCGTTGATTTTTTCCTGCTCCAGCCCGGTGAGGCGGGAGAGCTTCATCTCCAGAATCGCGCGCGCCTGAAGCTCGGTGAACTTGCACTGGCCGCCGATAATTTCGTTCTGGCTGTCATCCACCAACGTGATGAGCGACTGCACATCGCCCGCAGGCCAGGCGCGCGCCATCAGTTCCTCGCGCGCTTCGTTGGGATCGGCGGCGGCGCGGATAACGCGGATGACCTCGTCAATATTCGCCACCGCAATCGAAAGCCCGATTAAAATATGTGCACGATCCCGCGCTTTGGTGAGCAGGAAATTCGTGCGGCGCGTGATGACTTCCTCGCGGAAGCGGATGAAGGCTTCGAGGATTTCCTTCACGTTCATCAGGCGCGGGCGGCCATGATCCAGTGCCAGCATATTCACGCCGAAGCTGGTTTGCAGCGGGGTGAATTTGTAAAGCTGGCTGAGCACCACAGAACCCACTGCGTCCTTTTTCAGCTCCACCACCACGCGTACGCCGGATTTATCCGATTCGTCGCGCAGGTCGCTGATGCCCTCGATTTTCTTTTCGCGCACGAGCAGGGCGATTTTCTCCACCATCAGTGCCTTGTTCACCTGATAGGGAATTTCCGTGACGATGATGGCCTCACGCCCACCCTTCATTTCCTCGAACTCCGCCTTGCCGCGCATGATGACACTGCCGCGCCCGGTGGAAATCCCCGAAAACGAACCGCCGCGCCCCAGGATAATTCCGCCCGTCGGGAAATCCGGCCCCGGCATTACCTCGGCAATCTGCTCAATGCTAGTTTGCGGATCGTCCATGAGGAGGAACGTCGCATCAATGACTTCGCCCAGATTGTGCGGCGGAATGTTCGTCGCCATGCCGACCGCGATGCCGCCCGCGCCGTTCACGAGGATATTGGGGAACTCGGCGGGAAGCACCGAAGGTTCGCGCTCCGAGCCGTCGTAATTATCCTGCCAGTCAATCGTATCCTTATCGAGGTCGCTCACCAGCGCGTGGGCGGCTTTCGCCATGCGGGATTCGGTGTAACGCATCGCCGCCGGGGAATCGCCGTCCATCGAGCCGAAATTCCCCTGCCCATCCACCAGCGGAAGCCGCAGCGAAAAATCCTGCGCCATACGCACCAAGGCATCGTAAATCGCGGTGTCGCCGTGCGGATGGTACTTACCCATCACGTCACCGACGATGCGCGCCGATTTGCGGTAAGGCTTGCCCGCATGGCAGCCGGTATCCTGCATGGAATAAAGGATGCGCCGGTGTACGGGCTTCAGGCCGTCCCGCACGTCTGGCAGCGCACGGCTGACGATCACGCTCATCGCATAATCGAGGTAGGAGGATTTCATCTCCTTCTCGATGGAAACAGGCTGGATGGTGCTTAATGCGGTGGTTTCGGCCATAGTTTTTTCCTTATTTCCTTGTCATTCTGAGGCGTAGCCGAAGAATCCCCCGCTTATTGCATGAGATCCTTCGCTACGCTCAGGATGACAGTAAAAATCATCACTGTTTTCTACCCCTTTTCCGCCGCTGGAACAAGGATTTTTCTTCGTTTTTTACCATCCTTCCCGCGAAAGCTGGAATCCAGCGCATTGCGCCCGCGATGCAAAAAATTCTTCTAAAAAGATGGATTACAGCTTTCGCTGGAAGGACAAAAACTTATCAGGCGCGCCCATTAGGATACAACCTCTTGAACACATGAAGTTTTTTAGCTATAATCACGCATATATGAACAAGCACATCATCACAGCGAAAGGCGATTTTTTTACCCGTATCGCCCATAGCCACGATCAAAAGATAGCATCTGCGGCGGAACGGATGCTCCGTGAGCACCTTGGGATTGATCCGAAGGATCTGGAGCATCACGCGGAGGGGAACAATACCCTGGTCTATTCTTTCCGGGACAAAATCGCCATCAAGGTGGTTTCCAATGTTGAGAATCATCAGCGGGAGATCCCG
>JAHFPR010000116.1 GCA_023269645.1 Alphaproteobacteria bacterium
GGGTTGCTGGTGTTCTGGCTGCTACCCATGACGATCGCATGGTCAAAGGTTGTGGAGGGACGGTAGCCGACGTAGGCATCGGTGATTGTGCCACTGGAAGTGCCGCCGCCGGAAGTGGTTGTGCCGCTGCTGGAACTGCCGCTGCCGGAAGTCGTCGTACCGCTGCTGGAGCTGGAGGCGACCGTGCCGGGGCGCGGATTGCCCAGTACATCCAGCCCATTCGCGTCATAGAGTGTGCCGTTCTGATTTACGCCGGCGATGTTGAAGCCGTGCGCATCGAAATACGTTCCGTTCCTGTTCAGCCCGTTCTGCTGGAAGCCGCGCGGATTGTAGAGTGTTCCCGTGAGCGCGCTGATGCCGTGGCAATCGAAACCGCGCCCATCGAGCGCGCAGCCAAGCTGGCTTTTATCCACGGAATTGACAGCGGAGGTCACTGCCGCAAGCGGCGTGGTGGAAAGTGTGGACAGGGTTGTACCTGCCGTCGCAGGGAGTATGCCCGACGAAGCGACCGGGGCATTCGCAAGCGGGGTTGCGGGCGGCAGCGGCGTGGCCGCACCCGCATCTGTCAGTGTGGGGGCGGGGGCTGCCGTATCCGGTTGCATGGCGGCATCGCCCGGTTTGTCGGAAGGTGTGCTATCATCCTGGCTTTGCGGGGGGAGGGGCGTGCCCGCCGGGGTGTTATCATTCTGGCCTGATGGCGGAGCGGGTTTATTCCTGGCAGCATCAGCATCTTTGTCGTTATTTTTCGTGGCGGGTGTATGCGGCCTGGAGGCGGGAGGATTGCTGCCATCCGTGGTGCTGGAATCGTGGCTGGTATTGAGTTTCTCTTTCATCACGCCCTGATCAGGCACTTGCGTCGCGCCGCCGTTCGTGCCCTTGCCGCCTTCGAGTGTCGAGAGCTTCGCGGCGAGCGAGGGGCTATCCACCCGCACCGGCGGTGTGGGCGGGGTGAAGGCCGTGGCTACGGAAATTGCTGAGCCGGGCTGCGTGGTGGATTGCACTACGCCCTTCAGGTTCTTCACCGTCATTTCCATGCCATAAATGAACGTGGCGTTGGTCGCGCCGCTCTCCGGATTCACTTCCACCATCACGATGCCGCCGCGTATGCCGATGGTGGATACCGGCGTTTTGATTTCCACCGGATCGCGCTTGCTGAGCGCGCCGCCGATAAAGCGGAACACGCCCTTGGTTCCCTCTACCGTAAGATGACCTGACTTATCTGCCGGGTTGTAGATGAACTCATCAATGGTAAGCGAGGAATTGGGGCCGACCGTCATCGCCGATTTGTCGTTGAACAGCAATTGCGCGTTGCCGCTGCCGTCCGTGATGATGCGATCCTTGAAATAGAGCGGATCACCCAGTTTGAGCGGGCGCAGGGCTTGATCCGCATCTGCCGCCTGCGCGGAAGGATTGGCCGCGCCGATCACGCCGATTTTCCCCGCCGCTTCCGCGCAAACAGGGTGTGGCAGCGCGAAAGTCGCCGCAAGAACAATCAAGGTAAGCAGGAAACGGTATCGCATATCAGCCTCCCGCCTTTTCGAGTTTCGCCAGATAGTCATCCGCCTGCTGCGTAATATCGTTCGTTGCACCTGCAGCTTTGGCGGCGGTAAAATATTCCCGCGCCACATCGTAGGAGTGGAGGTTGTAATAGAGGACACCCAGCTCCAGCTTCACATCATGAAGTTTGGGGTTGAAAAAAAGAATGCGCTCCAGTGCCGGAATCGCTGCTTCGTAATTCTGCATGGCGATGGCGAGGTTGGCATAATGCATGGTGGCATCCACGTCGCCGGGGTCGCGCATCATTTGCTGGAATGCGGTTTCAAACGCCTGCTGCGTCGTCGGAGTTTCGGTTGCGCCCGCACTTGTTGCAAGGCACAGGCTTGCGGCGAATATCGCCATCGGGAGCAAATAATTTCTGCCGCTTCCCGCGTGGATTTTTCTGGCACTTCCCCTCATAACTTGTTATCCTGTCGTTACAATACACTACCCCAATAGCGTGAAGTATAGCGTAAAATGGTGCGGGGCGCAAATGATTTAATATAGAATTAATTTTAGGGAAAATAAAACCATTGCGGCAGGAAGGAAAATCAATAAAGTGGTGTAAACTATAAGTTTACTATGGCATAAGTTATCATGGCAAAAATCTGAATGGGGGTTCAAGGAGAGGCGATGAAGGACATAACCGCAGTGCATTTCAAGGCAGGGGACGTTATTTTCCGGGAAGGCGACCGTCCCGGCGGCGTTTATCTCATCAATCAGGGCGCGGTTGAAATCACCAAGGATAAGGCCGGAGAAAAAATCACCCTCGCCACGCTGGGCTGGAACAGTATTTTCGGCGAAATGGCACTGATTGATAAAAAACCGCGCTCCGCTACCGCCACCGCCCTCAAGGATACCTGGTGCTATCTGGTGGACGAGCAATCCTTCCAGAAAAAAATTGATGAGCTTGATCCCTTCATGCGCGGCATCTGCCGGGTGCTGGTGCAGATCGCGCGCAACATGACGGAAAAATATCCGGCGGAAATGGAGGAAGTGGTGAGTTCCGTTCCGCCGCAAATAGCAATGGATGAAAGCAGCCCGGTGGATGCGCAGGGCAGGCCGATGAAGCGTTCCACGCTGCCGATGGTGGATGACGAAAAGAAATAAGTTCCCCCTGTCATTCCTGCGAAGGCAGGAATCCATCTTGCAACAAGAGAGTATGTGGATAGATGGATTCCAGCTTTCGCTGGAATGACGGTTAAGGATGGGCGAAGTTGTATTTCTGCTCCATATGCTGTTTGACCATCACCGAAGGTTCCTGCCCGAAACCCGCCATCAGCACTTCACCGAGATCGAGCAGGTTCATGCGCTGCCCCGCGCGCTGGTAATCGCTCACCTTGTTCAGCCCCGCGCGCGTGACGCGGATATACACGAAGCATTCGCGGTCGTTCGTATCCCGACCCTGCGTGAACAGGATGCCGTCTTTCGATTGAAGCTGCAGTTTCTGCAGATGGCTTAAATGGATGGCCATTGTGCGAACCCTAGCGGCGGTGGCCTGGGCCATCATGCCCGCGTTCAATGGTGGCGATCAATTGCGCCGTATCTATCTGGAAGCTGCTGAGATCAAGTTCCGGTGGGATGGTCAGGGTGTTTTCTATCTCGCCCATTCTGAAGCTCCTTTGGTTGATGCTGTGGTTATCCTGGGTGTTGCTTTGGGTGTAACCGGGCCGGGGTTGCTTGTAGTATCGTCGAACACGCGGTCAAGACTATTGGGGGCAATCGCCGCTGGCTCCGCTGGTTTCTGCATCTTATCGAAGATGCCGTCAAGACTGTCAGGGTCAGGTATTTTGTCCAGATGTTCCGCCGCAATCCCCCGTGGAATTCCTGCGGCAAGTGCCTTGGAAAAATCTTGCGAAGCGGGTGCTGGGGAGGATGTGGTATCCAGCTCTTGCAGCGGCGCGGCAGCAGCAGGCGCAGCAGCATCTTCCGGGGCGAATGTCTGGGATAGTGCGATTCCCGGCTCCTGCGGCGGCATAACACCGCCCTCTCCAGGAGGAGCAATGCCGACAAGGGTATCCTGCTTTTTGCGATAGGGCGGAAGCTCGGCAATCTCCGGCGCAGTGTTGAGGGCTGTCCGCAGTGCTGCAAGATCAAGCGGCGTAATTTCAGTCTGTTCGTTCATTTTGTCTGTCATAAGAGCAGTATATCACGTTATTCATTAACAAAACGTAAAGGAACACAAAAAACTTGCCATGAGGCTGCATCTGACGCAAGAATAGGGAATGCGTTATATCGGGATCATACTGTTTGCGTTGCTGATTGCGCCGCCAGCTCAGGCGTTTAACACGTTTCAGCTTATGGATCCGGCATTCCAGCAATTCGTGCTGGTGAAGATTCCGCTGGGCGTGACGCTCGGCATGGGCGTGGCGGATGCCTTGCTGCTCCACTTCATCCTCCGGTCGGGGCATCTGCATTTCCGCCGGATGCTGTGGCTGATGCTGCGTGCGAACCTGGTGGCCATCCTCGTCAATATCGCGCTGCTCGCCCTGATAATGTTCGCCGCCACTGGTGAGATGCTCTCCTCCCAATATATGCTCACCATCCTGTTTGCGGTGGGGTATTTCGCGTGTGCCTTCGCGGGGCTGGCATGGTGGAAAAAAGTGAAGGTGTTGCAGAAGGAAATCGCTCAGGGCAGGCGGCTTGCGAAGGCGATACTGGCCATCACCACCCTGGCGGGATACGGCACGCTTTACTGGATTATCTATCAGAAGATGTTTGCGTATCCGGGATAGGCACTACTCCCCGATCACTTCTTTGAATTCCTCCAGCAGCTCCTTATACATGGCGCGCTTGAAGGGTACGATGATGTGGGGCAATTCCTGCGGGGAAGCCCACCGCCAGGTGAGGAATTCCGGTTCCTCGGTTTCCAGGTTGATGTCGCTGTCCTTCCCCAGGAAACGCGCGGCAAACCATTTCTGTCGCTGGCCTCGGTATTTCCCGTTCCATATCTGCCCGATGAGCTTATCCGGCAGATCGTATTGCAGCCAGCGATCACATTCGGCCAATACCTCGATATTGTTCGTGCCGATTTCCTCTTTCAGCTCCCGCATCAGCGCGGCTTTTGGTTCTTCGCCCTTATCAATGCCGCCCTGCGGCATCTGCCACGCTTCCGCCCGCGTATCAATGCGCTGCGCCACGAACACCTCGTTGCGCTTGTTCAGCAGCATCACGCCGACGCAGGGGCGATAGGGCAGTGCCGCGCGATCAGGGGGGGTGGGGGGCATTGCCTTCCTCTTTTGGTTGGGGGAGTTCCTCGTGCTTTCCGGATGCAGGCGTACCAGACACGGATTTGGCGGCGCGGTTGCCGGATTGCTTGCCGAATGGCCTGGCTTCCGGTTCAGCTTCCGGCTTGCCCATGTTTTTCTGGCCAGCATCTTTCTGGTCTGTTTTCTCGCCGGTATCTTCCCGCACGATCACGCTCGATACAGGGGATACATCCAACCCCGCATCATGCAGTTTTTTGAGCCAGGCACTGATGCGCTTCACCGTAAGCGGATAGGCGTGGCCAACCACCAGCACGGTCTGGCCTTCTTCCATCACGGCTTTGCGCGCTTCCTCCAGCTTGCCGTCAATTGCTTCCTGCGAAAGTGTTTCATCCGCCACCATGAAATGCGGATAGATGGAAAGCCCGACCGATTCCGCGTCCTGCCGCAGAGAAGCGTTGGCGGGTTTTTCATTGTAAATCAGTGTTGTGCCCTGTTTATGCAATCCGTCAATGAGGGGCAGTGCCGTGACCAGCGAACGGGTGACGGTTTCATCCTCCGGGGCGAGCACGGCGGTGTAATCCTTCGCGGCGGTGAGCAGGGATTTCAGGCGGAACAGGTTTTTCTCCTTGCTGGCATCGTTCAGAATGGCGAGCGGGCCGGGATCGGTGAGGGGATAGCCCTCCGGCTCCAGCGGAAGATCAAGCAAGGCCTGATGCCCGACCTTGCGCACGGATTGAATCCATTGCTCCAGGTTGTTGGAATAGGGGGAAAAACTGAGTGCCACGCCGGGAGGGAGCCTGGCCGCCGCCTCCGCCAGCGAATGATCCAGCCCCATGCCGGTGATGATGACCACCAGCCGCGCCTTGCCGTTATAGGCGGGCGGAACGATGGATTCCGGCGTTGCGCCCGCAGGCAGGGCGGGGGCGGATTCGATTTCGATGGGAGCGGAGGCTGCTTCCTTGCTGCCTTCTTCCGGCTTGGGAGAGGTTCCTTCAGGTGTAGCTGCGGTTTCGCCGGGTTCCGGCTGTTTTTCTGGTTCCGTGGCCTGTTCCTTTGGAAGCTGCGGCCCGATTTCATCCGGGGTGGCGGCAGATGCCTCCTTGCCAGGTTCGGGGACAGGTTCGGGAGTGACGGCTTCCGCCGGAGCATCCGGTGTATCGGAGGAGATGGACGTGGAGGGAATCGTAGCGGCAGGCATCGGCTTTTCGGAACCGCGCTGGGTCACTTCCCCCGTTTCCGCTGCGATGATGACACGCTTGCCATCCTCCACCGCGCGGCTGGCTTTGGAGCTGTAGGAAAGCCCGACCTGCGTCAGGAAAAACGCGCACACGCCCGCCGCGACGAGAAACCCTCCCATCCACAGATACTTACCCAGTTTTCCGGGCTGGCGCATCGCCGCTTTTTCTCCTTATCGTTACCCCATCAATGCACGGTTTGCCCGGTGGTGGTGGCGCTGATGTGGCGATAAATGGCGAGGCCGTGCAGCAGATCCACCGCGCGCTGGAGCTGGTAATCCTGCTTGCTATCCTCGTCCTTATCCTTGACACTATCTTTGCCGGACTTGGCCTTTCCGTCTTTTCCATCTTTCCCGTCTTTGCCCTTGCCGTCCTTGTCTTTACCATCCTTGGGGGCATCTTTTTTATCATCCTTGGTAGCGGGTGGGGTGATGGGGGCATCCTGCTTTTTATCCTTGTCCGAAGCCGGGGTTTCCTTGCTGCTGCCTTTATCTTCCTGATCCGCGCCGGAGGAAGTTTCGGACGCTTTTTCATCCTTTTTATTCGGATTCGCCAGATGGCCGGGCAGCGTCGCTTCCGTGGTGCGCGAGGCACTCGTGATTTTGATCGGCTCCACCTTCGCGGGT
>JAHFPR010000015.1:0-17195 GCA_023269645.1 Alphaproteobacteria bacterium
GTTTCATGCCCTTTCCGCCGCTTTCCTGGCACATAATACTGGACTCCCACCCCCGGCACGGGCATTATCGGAGGCATTCTTTTTAACATATATCTGGCTTTTTAACATTATCTGGCTCCGGCTTATGCGCAAGGGCATTTTCAGAAACACACGTTACCACCTGATGCTGTACGGGCTGGCGGCCACCTTTTTCCCTGTGGCGGGGAACGCCATCGGCGTGGGTGGCTGGCTGAACGATCCGCTCAAAACGCATCAGGAAATACGCTCCGTTCCGGCTGGAGCCTGCGACGCACCGCTGCCGCAGGATAAACCCCTCGCGCTCGCCGACGTGGTGCATTACGCGCTCTGTAACAACCCGGATACGCGGATAAGCTGGGCGGAGGTGCTGGGCAACGCGGCGAAGCTCGGCAGCAGCCGGGCAACATACCTTCCCAGCGTGGATGTCAGTGCCTCGCTTGCGCGTTCCGATACTACAGGCACGGCGGCGGTGAATACCGTCACGCCTGCTGTTTCACTCAGTTACCTGCTGTTCGATTTCGGCGGGCGGGAAGCCACGGTGGAAAGCACGAAGCAGGGGTTGATCGCTTCGGATTATGCACACAGTGCGACACTGCAATCCGTGCTTTTCTCGGTGATTCAGGCCTATTACCAGCTTTATTCCTCCACGGCGGCGGTGGATGCCGCGAAGGAAACCGTAAAATCCGGAAAGGCGAGCCTGGATGCCGCCGCCGCGCGCTACAAGGTAGGGGTTTCCACCATTGCGGATAAACTGCAGGCGGAAACCGCCTATGCGCAGGCACTGCTCAAGGAAACGCAGGCGGAAAACGAGATGCAGGTGGATCGCGGCATACTGGCCAACGTGATGGGGCTTTCGCCAGAAGCGGCGTTCGCCATTTCAACGAATGCCCCGGAAGAACTCGATGCCGAATTCAGCGGCGACATCACCGCCATGCTGGAACAGGCGCGGCAATCCCGCCCGGATCTCGTGGCCAGCGAAGCGCAGATCAAAAGCGCGATGGCCGGGCTTCGTGTGCAGCAGGCGGATGGCCTGCCGAACCTGAGCGTTTCCGCCAGCGCGGATCGCCGGGATGAAATCGAGGGCGGAACTGGCCATAACGATGCCACCATCGGCCTCCGCCTTCATGTTCCTCTTTTTACGGGCTTTGACCGCAGCTACAAGATAGATGCCGCGCGGGCAGCACTGGAATCGCGGATTGCGAAACACGAACAGGCGCGGAACGCGGCACTGCTCGACGTGTGGCGGAGCTGGAGCAATTTCCAGACCGCCAAGCAGACGCGCTCCATGACCGATACACTGCTCGCCAGTGCGCAGAAATCCGAGCAGGTGGCACTGGGACGCTACAAGGCGGGCGCAGGCAGCATCACGGATCTGCTCAACGCCGAATCCCAGCTTGCCGATGCGCGGCAGCAGCACGTGGCCTCGCAATATGACTGGCTGGTGGCCAAGGCCGATCTCCTCCGCGCGCTTGGTGGGTTGGATAGCAAGGCGGTGGCAGCAGCACCATAAAACTCCCCTGCCCGTCGTGGCGCGGTGGCATCAATAGCTAAACGGTAATATCCAGCGGCGTGGAACCATCCGCTTTATAGGAATTTTTCTTGAGCACATCCTGCACTTCCTTATTGGAAATCGTGCCTGTATCCAGTGCCTTCCGATAGGAGCCAATAATTTTCTCCAGGGTATTGCCGTTTGCGGCTTGCAGGGCTGCCGCGCCCTGTTCTGTCTTCTGAATCAGCGTTTGCAGAAGGGTGACGTAGGAAGCACCGAGAATGCTGTTGCCGCTGCTCCCAGAACTTCCGAGCAGCGTATCAATCGGGCTATCACCGGAACCGCCGCCAAATTTTTCCAACAGCGAAAGTGCCTGCGACTGGGGCGAAAGCCGGAAGGCATCCTCCTGCGCCTGGGAAGTGGGCGTTGTGCTGGCGGATGCCTGCGCCGCCGCAGCCTTATCCGCAAGCGTTCTGGTCAGCGATGGGGTAATCGGCTTGAGCAGGTCGCTCAATTTATCGTAAGGATTATAACTGCCTGCAGCGGACGTACTGACCATACTGGCTCCTCCCATAGCGGGATGCTACCTTTCTAATTTACCAGATATTAGAAAATTTGGCAAGCATAATGCCGGGGGGGGTAGTGTATCAGTTTCAACTGTCATCCCCGGCTTGTCCGGGGATGACAGTTGAAGGAAAAAGCAAAATGCTGCACTACCGCCGGGAGCCACCACTCTCCGGACATCTCTTCTAAATGCTGCGGATCGTGCGGAGGAATTCGCTGATCTCGCGGTTGAGCTGCTCGGCCTGGGCGGAGAGGGTTTTCGCCGACCCCAGCACGTTCCGGGCGGATTCATCCGCCTGCTGCGCCGACCTGTTGACTTCGCCAATATCCTCGTTGATGGTTCCCACCCCCTCCGAAGCGGTGCTCATATTCGCCGCGATGTCCTTGGTGACGGTAGATTGCTCGTCCACGGCGGCGGAAATCGCCCCTGAATTTTCGCTGATCTTTTCGATGGAAGAAGTGATCTGCTGCAGGTTCGCCACCACATCGTTCGCCACTTCCTGCACCGCCATCATCTTGCTGGCGATTTCCTCGGTGGCATGGGTGGTCTGCTCGGCGAGGTTTTTCACTTCGGAAGCCACCACGGCAAACCCCCGCCCCGCCTCACCCGCACGGGCAGATTCAATGGTAGCGTTCAGTGCCAGCAGGTTGATTTGACTGGCAATGCTTTCGATAAATCCGACGATATTGGCGATTTCCTTCATCGCCGCTTCCAGTGCCTTGGCTGAGGCATCGGCCTTGCGGTTTTTGGCGATAGCTTCCGTCACGATCTGTGTGGATTTATTGATCTGTCCGGAGATTTCCCGCACGGAGGCCGACATTTCCTCCGCCGCCGAGGCCACGCTCTGCACGTTGGCGGCGGTCTGGCTTGCAGAAGCGGAAATATTCGCCGCCTTGCCGCTTGCGTTGGATACGGTTTTCGTCATCTGCTCCGATGTCTGGTAAAGTGCCGTCGCGGAGGAAGTCACCATCCCCACGGACTGGGAGGCTTTCACCTCGAATTCTTGGATCACCTTTTCAACCTGCACCTGCCGCTGTTCCTTACGCCACTGTTCCTGGCGCGTCTGTTGTTCCAGATCCACCGCTTTCCGGGAATTCTGGCGGAGCTGCTCAATGGCAAGTGCCATATCGCCGAGTTCATCCTTGCGCTTCTGGTAAGGAACTTCGGTATCGAGCTGGTTGTCGGAAAGGGCATTCAGCACCTTCCGGAATCCCCGGAGCGGCTGGATAAGCCCGCGCGCGACCAATATGCAGATAATCAGTGCCACCACCAGATTGGCTGAGGTGATACCCAGCACCATCTGTTTCTTCTGCTCGAAATCTTCGATGCGTTTCTGGAAAAGCACATCCAGTTCGTCCACTGCTGTGGTGAAGAACGCCTGGCCTTCGTCCAGTGCTGCCTGCGTTCCCTCACCAAACTGCTGTAGCGTGAGGGGCTGTCCCTGCTCAAAATGCTCCACGTCACCGAGCAGCGCGGTCACCGCTTTGGAATAGCTATCCCGTGCTGGAGGCAGCTTGGCCTGCAGGGATGCACTCACGCCGTAAAAATTCGGGTCTTCATTGAGTGCTGTGCCGAGGCTCCCCAGCGCGCGGCCATGATCGAACTCCTTATGGATGCGCAATATCGCCGCAACATCCTTCCCCTGATCCGGGGTCAGCGGGGACATCTGCGCCGAAAGCGGGGCAACCAGCGTATACATATCCATGAGCCGCTGCTGCGCCTGCGGCAACGCGCCGAGCGTCACGTCCATAAGGTAGTAACTGTCCAGATCCGGGTCGAGGATAAGGTTGGAGGTATCCCCAACATGGGTAATCAGCCCGCGTACACCCACGACAAGCCTGGCAATATCCTCCGGCTTCGCGCTTTCCGGATGCGCGGCGATACCCCCCCACGCAGCTTGCAGTTTGGCGGGCAGCAGATCACCCCGCTGGCGTTTGTCCAGCCCGGCCTGGCTGAGTTCCAGCGGCACTTCAAGTTCTTTCGTCAATTGGCCTATCGCAGCGAATTCCTGTCCGATGCGCTTCATCAGTTCCCGGTGCGCATCGTCGTTCCCGGCATTAGCCTCCGCGCCATGTGCGTTATACGTCATCAGATAGAGTGTCGAGAGATCGTGCATCGCCTCCATAAGCGGACGCTCATAACGGTTGCCAAGCACTTCTTTCCGCGCAAAATCAATGGACTCGTTGATGGTGCTCACCCCGCTGTAAAGCAAGTGCAGCAGCGGCAGCAGGAAGGGCAGCGATACGAACGCAATGCGGTGATAAAGCGAAATTCTCATGCAAAAACCCCTTCGGTTACCTACACATTCCCGGAGGAATATTGTCCTATAATCACTACAGAATGATGGAGATAGCAAGTAAAAACCACTTCCCTACAGTGCTTTTATCGGAGTTTTTACAATGATTTACTTGCGGTTGCATTTATTCAATACGGGAGCGTATCCGCGATTGTTTGCGCAGTAACGATCACCGGAAAACGCTGCATCACGCGCCCTTCCTTATCCATCAGGAATATATCCACCGTGTGGTCGAACATGATGTCGCCCCCCACTTCCATCTGCCGCACCTCCACGCCAAATGCGCGCGTCACCGCATCAAGCTGCGCCTGGCTTCCGGTGAGTGCCGTGAAGGAGGGGTGAAACGGCTTCAGATATTCCTTCAGCCGCGCCGGGGTATCGCGCTCCGGATCAATGGAGATGAACAGGGGCTGCACGTCCTTCGCCCTGTCGCCGAGTTTCTCCAATGCCTCCGATATTTTCGCAAGTGCCGTCGGGCAGGCGGCAGAGCAGTGCGAAAATCCAAAATACACCAGCACCAGCTTGCCGCGCCATTCCGCGCTGGAACGCGGCTTGCCGTCCTGGTCGGTGAGGGTAAAATCTACTGCCGCAAGCGGGAGGGCGGCATGGTGATGGCGCAGCCAGAGCGTCATCTGCACCGCAACCAGCACCAGAATCCCTAGTGCGATGAAGGCGCGCGCGCGCATATCTAGTGCCCGCCCTTCAGCCGCGCCACCGCCCGCCAGCCTATATCCCGGCGGCAGAAGCCTTCCGGCCAGTCGAGCGCGTCCACCGCCTGATAAGCACGCCGCTGCGCTTCCTGCACATCCCCGCCCACCGCCGCGATGCCCAGCACCCGCCCGCCATGCGCCAGCCATTTTCCATGCGCATGGCGCGTGCCCGCATGGAACACCAGCGCGCCCGGCACGTTCCCCGCCGCTTCCAGACCTTTGATCTCCGTGCCTTGCCGATACTCGCCGGGATAGCCCTTCGCCGCCATCACCACGCAGAGCGCGGCATCCTCCGATAGCTCCACTTTCCGCCCGGAAATATCGCCGTTTGCCGCCGCTAAAAGGAGCGCGACAATATCCGATTCCAGCCGCAACATCAGCACCTGGCATTCCGGATCACCGAAGCGCGCGTTGAACTCGATCAGTTTCGGATTGCCTTGTTTATCAATCATCAGCCCTGCGAACAGCACGCCTTTATACGGCGCGCCCTCTGCCGCCATGCCCCGCACCACCGGCGTGATAATTTCCTCCATTACCCGTTTTTCGAGTGCGGCAGTCATCACCGGCGCGGGGGAATATGCCCCCATGCCGCCGGTATTGGGGCCGGTATCGCCATCGCCCACCGCCTTGTGATCCTGCGCCGAGCCGAACGAAAGCGCGCGCGTTCCGTCGCAAATGGCGAAGAAACTCGCCTCCTCGCCCTCCATGAATTCCTCAATCACCACCTTCTGCCCCGCCGTGCCGAATTTCCCCGCGAAATATGCGTCCAGCTCCTTCAGTGCCTCCTCCACCGTGTGCGGAATCGCCACGCCCTTTCCTGCCGCCAGCCCGTCCGTTTTAATGACGATGGGCGCGCCCTCCTTCCGGATATAGGCCTTCGCTTTTTCCAGATCGGTGAAGGTGGCGTATTTCGCCGTCGGCACGTGATATTTCACCGCGATTTCTTTCATGAACGCCTTGGAGCCTTCGATTTGCGCCGCCTTCGCGCTCGGCCCGAACACCGGAATACCGTGCGCTTCCAGGCTATCGGCGATGCCCTTCACCAGCGGCTCCTCCGGCCCCACGATCACCATCCCGATATGCTTCTCCGCACAAAACCGCGCGATGGCCGCATGGTCATCCACGGGGATATTCACCGCCTCCGCATCCCGGTTGATGCCGCCATTCCCCGGCAGCGCGTAAATCTTCCCCGCCGAGGGCGAACGCTTCAGCGCATGGATAAGCGCGTGCTCCCGCCCGCCCGAACCGATGATGAGGATGTTGGTGCTTGTCATGATGTCGCTCCCTGCTTTCCGCGCTCCGCACTCTACCCCCCGCCCGCCAAAAAGCAACCCCTGTAACAGGATGGTGGTGTATCCTTTTGAAGGTTAACATTGAATCTGTCACCCCCGCTTTATGCGGGGATCCAAGGCTACAGACCATCATCCTTGCTCTAGCTAGACCCCCGCATAAAGCGGGGGTGACAGGGGAAATGATGCACTATTGATCGAATCTCCCGCTGGCTTTTCCCGGCGGAATCTGCTATTCTGGGCGGCTGTAACTTTTGTTCCCGGAACCGCGCGATGACAGAAACCAATCCCCATCAGCCTCCTGCTTCGGAAGGCAAGGAAAAAGCGGCCACCGCCGGGCGCAAACAGCAGCTTGCCGAGGCACTGCGCGCGAACCTGCGGCGGCGCAAGCAGCCGGAACAGGCATAGTCGGGGGCGCGCTTCATGATTTTTGAGTTGCTCTGGCTGGAAAGCATGATGACCGGGCCGGTAACGGTGGAAACCGTGCTTATGGGGATGCCCTGGCATAAGGCGGTGCTGCATAAAAAGAAGAAAAAGGGCGAACGCAACAAAAAGAAAGACCACAAGCTCAAGCACCATAAAAAAATGCATCGGCGGGCGGTGCGGCATATCCGCCATATGGAAAAGGTGCAGGAGGCCATCCGGACGCATCATCGTGCGCGGAAGGCGGCTTCGGCACTGGCGTTCGGTGGCGGCTCGACCGCGACAGCCTCCGGCGTGGGGATGGATCAGGATATGCTCGGCAAGGCGGACGCGCTGAAGCAGAAAGTGCAGGCGCGTGTGCATCAGGCGACCCGCACTAAAGATCGTGCCGCGCAGCAGCAGATCAATGCCCTGCGCCAGCGCACCCACGCCAGCCGCATCCGCGCCCAGCAGCGCGCCAAAGATGTGTTCGGAAAGGGGCGGTAGGTGGAGGGGCAGTAGGTGGCTTGCAGGAACTGGTTTCAGCGCGCCCTCTCCCCTTGCAACCTGTGTTTTTGCTCTCTATACCTGAAGCCTGAAACCTGTTGCTGGAACCCGATATGCCCGTGATGCCCGATAGCTGGATACGCGAACGCGCCCTGAAACACGGGATGATCGAACCGTTCGTGGATCGCCAGATGAAGGAAGACCAGAAAAAACAGGGGCTGATCTCCTACGGGCTTTCCTCCTACGGCTACGACGCGCGCGTCTCGCGGGAGTTCAAGATTTTCACCAACGTGGATTGCGCCACGGTAGACCCCAAGCAGTTCGACCAGAAAGGCTTTGTAGACCGCGAAACGGATGTGTGTGTCATCCCGCCCAACAGCTTCGCGCTCGCCCGCACGGTGGAATATTTCCGCATCCCGCGCGACGTGCTGGTGATCTGCGTCGGCAAATCTACCTATGCCCGCTGCGGCATCATCGTGAACGTCACCCCGCTGGAGCCGGAGTGGGAAGGCCACGTGACGCTCGAATTCTCCAACACCACCCCGCTGCCCGCCCGCATCTATGCCAACGAGGGCGCGTGCCAGTTCCTGTTCCTGAAAGCCGATTCCCCCTGCGAGGTTTCCTACGCCGACCGCGCCGGGAAATACCAGGGGCAGAAAGGCGTGACGTTGCCGAAGATTTAGTTGCGAGAGTTGAGAGTTGAGAATTGAGTGAAAGTGCTTTACTTACTCAATTCTCAACTCTCAACTCTGACCACTAATACATGGATAGCATCAAAATCACCGGCGGCGTGCCGCTTGAAGGGAAGGTCGAGATCAGCGGCGCGAAGAATGCCGCGCTGCCGCTGATGGCTGCGTGCCTGCTGACGGAGGGGGAACTCATCCTCCGCAATATCCCGCATCTTTCGGACATCACCACGATGGCGAACCTGCTCGTGCACCACGGCGCGGAGCTGACTGTTGCCACCAGCACTCCCGGCGAAGGGCGCACACTGCATCTGTGCGCGGAACACATCAACGACACCACCGCGCCCTATGAAATCGTCCGCAAAATGCGCGCCTCCGTGGTGGTGCTGGGGCCGATCCTCGCGCGGTGCGGCAGGGCGCGCGTGTCGCTGCCGGGCGGCTGTGCTATCGGTACGCGGCCTATTGATCTGCATCTGAAGGCGATGGCGGCACTGGGCGCGGAAATCACGCTGCAGGAAGGCTATGTGGAGGCCACGGCTCCTGCGGGCGGGCTGCGCGGCGCGGAGATAATGTTCGAGAAAGTTTCCGTGGGCGCAACCGAAAACGCCCTGATGGCCGCCAGCCTCGCGCGTGGCACAACGGTGCTGAAAAACGCGGCGCGCGAGCCGGAAATCAGCGACCTCGCGGAGTGCCTGGTGAAGATGGGCGCGCACATCGAGGGCATCGGCACGGATACGCTTCTTGTTCAGGGCGTGAAGGCACTTTCGGGCGCGGAGCATAGCGTGATGCCGGATCGCATTGAGGCTGGTTCATATGCCATCGCGGGGGCGATTACGGGCGGCAACGTGCTGCTCACCGGCATCGCGCCGGAGATACTGGGCGCGACCCTCGCGGCACTGCGCGAGGCGGGCATCGCGGTGACGGAGGAAGCGGAGGGCATTCGTGTGCGGGGGAAGGGAAGACCGCGCCCATTGCACCTCACCACCGCGCCCTATCCCGGTTTCGCCACCGATATGCAGGCGCAGATGTCGGCACTGCTGTGCCTTGCGGATGGAACCTCCACGATCAACGAGGATATTTTTGAAAACCGTTTTATGCACGTGCCGGAACTGCAACGCATGGGCGCGAATATCAGCCAGAGCGGGAATACCATCACCATCCGCGGCATCCCGCGCTTCATCGCCGCCGAGGTGATGGCGACCGACCTCCGCGCCTCGCTTTCGCTGGTGATCGCGGGGCTGGCGGCGGAGGGAACCACCACCATCCACCGTGTCTATCACCTGGATCGCGGCTATGAGCGGGTGGAAGAGAAGCTGGCTGGGTTGGGGGCGAGGGTGGAGAGAATAAAAGGCTAGGGTGTAAGGGTTCAAGGATATAAGGGTGTAAGGGAAGGAACATCCGTGCTTACACCCTTAACCCCTTACATCCTTACATCCTTACACCCTTTCTCACTTCCCCCACCTCCGGTGCAGCCAGAACCATTGCTCCGGGCGTTCGCGGATCCATTGCTCGAACAGGGCGTTGACTTCCGTCATCACGGTGAGCGCGTCCTTGCCTTCCGTGGCGAGCCGGGGATAGACTGTCACCCGGAAATGCGCGCCGTGCAGCCTCTCCACCCGCGCGGGGATGATAGGAACCCCGAACCTGCGGGCGAACTCGGCGAGCGCGGGCGCGGTCATCGCTTCCCTCCCGAAGAAGGGGACAGGGATGCCCTCGTTCATTTTCTGATCCACCAGCATCCCCACCGGCCTGCGTTCCTCAAGCTGTTTCAGCACCGAGCGTGCGCCCTCCCTTCCCTTTGGGATCAGCCCCTGATGCTTGCCCTTGCGCGATTTGCGGATGAGCTTGTCAATCAGCCGGTTGTTCGCCGGGCGATAGATAATGAGCACCGGCTGGCCAAGTTCCGCCGTGCTGTGCGGGCCGACCTCCCAGTTGGCGAAATGGCCGGAGCAGAAGATATAGCCGCGCCCGGCATGGATGGCCTCCTCCATATGCTCCCAGCCGATCATCTCCACATGGCGGGCGAATTTCTTGCCGGTCAGGGAGGGCATTTGCGGGAACTCGCCGAGTGTGCGCCCAAGATTATCCCACATCCCGCGCACGATTTTTTCGCGCTCCTCCACGGAAAGTTCCGACATGGCGAGTTCGAGATTCTTCCGCGCCCGGTTGCTTAAACGCGAGCGCGGGCCGAAAGTGCGCCCCAGGAATCCGCCCAGCGCGGAGGCGGTATCGAAGGGCAGCAGCCGGAAAAAATAATAGGCGGGGTAGACGATTCCCGCCACCAGCACTTGCCACCAGAGCAGGCGTTCGCTTCTTCTCATTTCAGGTAATGCCCCAGCAGCGCGCGGAAATCCTCTGCATCGGCAAAGCACAGGCGGATAGGCAGCACCGCAACTTCTGCCCGGAAATCCTCCGGCAGGCGCACGGCATCTTTTTCCGTGGTGATGAGCTTTGCGCCGTGCTTCGCCGCCAGCGCACACAGCTCCTTCGTATCCCGCGCGTCGTAGGGAAAATGATCCGGGTAGGCGGCCTTATGCGCGAGGGTATAGCCCAGCCCCTCCAGCGTGGCGAAGAATTTTTCCGGCAGGCCAATGCCCGCGAAAGCGACATATGGCGGTTCCTTATCCGGCAACGCGTCCGGCGCGGCAGGTTCGGTGTGGGCGGTGAAAAGCGGGAGCTTCGCCTTGTCAATTTGCTCCACCACCTTCAGCTCCGCGCGGCCAATAATCACCACGGCGCGGGCGCGGGTGAGTGCCTTGTCCACGCGGTCGCGCAGCGGCCCGGCGGGGAGGACAAGCCCGTTGCCGATGCCGAACGTGCCGTCTATCACCGCCACGGTGAGGTCTTTGTAGAAGCTGTAATTCTGCATCCCGTCATCCGCCACCAGGATTTCTGCGCCGTCACGGATGGCACACTCCGCTGCTGCAAGCCGATTCTTTCCCACATAACACGGCGCGATGCGCGCGAGCAACAGCGGCTCATCCCCCACTTCGTTCGCGGTGTGCGCGCTTGCATCCACCCGCACCGGGCCGGTGAGCGACCCGCCATAACCACGCGATAGGAACGCCACTTTTTTCCCGCGCGCCTGGAGCATCTGCGCCGTGGCGATGGCAACCGGCGTTTTACCCGCGCCGCCCACCGTCACGTTGCCGATGCAGACTACCGGAACAGGCAGCATTTTCGGGTGGGCGAAATATACCCGCATCCGCTGCCACAGAAACCACAGCAGCGAAAAGGGCACGAGCATTTCGCTCCGCATACAGCGTTTTCTCCAGAATGATGGGGTACGCATGAAGTTCTCCCGTGAATCAACCACCGGAGTTTACGCGGTTGCCGCGCCCGCCGCAAGCTGCTCCAGAAAAGGGTGGGGGTTTTCCCTCTCCCGCGTGCGGGAGAGGAGAAACAGGGTCATCCCCGGACAAGTCGGGGGGGACAATAAAGGTCATTTTTAAACGGATACATTACTTAGAAACGGTGCGAGTGCCTGCAGGAACCTTTCAAGCTCACCGATGCGGGTTTCCATGAATTCGCGTGTGCGGATGGCGATCTCCCGCTGACGGGCGGGCGCGGCGAGCAGTTCGCCGATGCCTGCCGCAAGTTCCTCCGCCGAAGCCACCGTGATGGCGCAGCCCGCCGCAGTAAGCTCGGCGTAGGCGCGTGTGAAATTATGCGTGTGCGGGCCGGTGAGGATGGCGCATTCCAGCCGCGCCGGTTCCAGCGGATTCTGCCCGCCATGTTTCACCAGCGAACCGCCCATGAACACGATGCCGGCGACGCGGTAGAATATCCCCATCTCACCCATTGTATCCGCGATGTACACGCCCGTCTGCGTGGTGATTGCTTCGCCGGTGGAGCGCAGCACCACCAGCCCCACGCCGGGGAAGTTCGCCTCGATCATGGTTTTGAGTTCCGCCCCCCGCGCGGGATGGCGCGGGATGAGGATAAGCAGGAGATCAGGATGCACCGCCCGCAGCCGCAGATGCGCTTCCGCAAGCTGCTGCTCCTCGCCGGGATGGGTGCTGGCCGCCGCCCACACGGGATGCGTACCGATCATGTTCACAAGCTGGCCGACTTTTACCGGGTCGGCGGGGGGCGGCGGTGCATCGAATTTCAGGTTGCCGACGCATTGCACATCCGGCATACCGAGTTGGCGGAACCGCTCGCCGTCCTCCTCACTCTGGGCAAGGCAGAGGGAAAAGCACTCCAGCATCTTCCGCGCGAGGCCACGATGTTTCTGCCAGGTGGCGAACGCGCGGGGGGACATCCGCCCGTTCACCTGCACAAGTGTGCAGCCCTGCGCCTTCGCCGTGAGTATCAGGTTCGGCCATAGTTCCGATTCCACCACCAGCCCAAGCTCCGGCTGCCAGTGCTTGAGGAACCGGCGCACGGCGGCTTGCGTATCCACCGGAATATACTGGTGGATGCAGCGCGCGGGCATCCGGGCGGCCATGATGGCGGCGGCGGTGACTGTGCCCGTCGTCACCAGTATATTCAAGGCGGGATAGGTTTCCGTAATCCGCGCAAGCAGCGGTATTATGGAAACGGATTCCCCCACGCTCGCCCCGTGCAGCCAGAGCAGCTTCCCCTCCGGGCGCGGAATAGCCGCATAGCCCAGCCGCTCGCGCAGGCGCGCCGCATCTTCCTTGCCCCGCCGCATACGCAACCGCAGCCACACGCCCATGAAAGGCTGAATGAGGAAGGAGAAAGTGCGGTAGAGAAAAAGGGACATTACCGGATGATGGATGATGGATGATGGATGATAGATACCCGAAATTTTATCGTCTGTCATCTATCATCGGGGCTGTCCCGTTCTGTTTTCCCTCTCCCGCACACGGGAGAGGCAAGGAGAACTGAAAAGCCTGTCATCCATCATCTTTTTCTTCAGGCTCCATCGGCGCGATGCCCGCGCGCGTATCGGCTTCGCGTGTGATGGCATTAAGGCGGTTCTCCAATTTCAGCCGTATCTCCTCCAGCGCGGTTTCGTCGGCTCCGCACGGCACATGGAGCGGCGCGCCCGCAACCATCACTATTTTCCCGAAGGGATAGGGCAGCAGGAATCTGTCCCAGCTTTTTATCACGCGCGCGCGGCTAGTGGAAAACGTCAGCGGAATAATCGGCGCGCCGGAAACCTGCGCGAGCAGGAGGATGCCGGGCTGCGCGTACATCCGGGGGCCGCGCGGCCCATCGGGAGTCACCGCCACCGCGTTGCCCGCTTTAAGCACCCGCAAGCCCTCGCGGAGTACCTGGCTGCCACCGCGATCCTTGAAGCCTTTGACATCTGCGGACGCGCGGTTGGTGGAGCCACGCACGGCGCGCAACCCGAACCGCGCCATCGCCTGGGTAATCCGTTCACCGTCGCCGTGGCGCGAGATCATCACAAATGTTTCGCCGCGCCGGGATGACCAGAACGGCATCAGTGCCATCCGCCCGTGCCAGAATGCGATAAGGAGCTTCTGTCCCGGTTTATCCACCGCCTGCAGTGCCGCGCGATTGATCCACTCCACGCGGCTGGTGCGGAAACAAAATACCATGTAGGCGTGATAAAAACGGGTGATTAGCGCGATGCCAAACCGGGATTTCAGGAATTTCTTAAGCATGGTCATTATTTAACGCAGGCGGGGGCATCAGGCTACAGGAATTATCGTTGCAATTATTTCAATAGCGTGGTATAATGGAGCATTACACCTGGTTGTTTTTATACCTACTACGCGAAAATAATTTCGCTTCTGTTATGGTTGGATAACGACCTGGTGAGAAAGAAGAAAGCATGAGAAGGATCCCATTGACTGCGGAAGAAGTGAATCAAATGCTGGCAGCGAAACGAGATGGACAGGGTGCATTTGCCGACTATCTGAGCACAGTTCAGCAGCAGATGTGTAGACAAGAGGCACAGGTAACCGTCTTTTACAATCACGATGACCGGGCAGTTGAAGTCATCATCACGCCGTTCAGCAAGACACGCATACTGGGCTGGCTGCTGGAGTTGTACTGCCTGCGGTATATGCTGGTAATAGACCTGTACTTTTTGCGGAGATTGCCGGAAAACGTACTGCACCTCAACCGCGATACCACCATCCTCGGCCCCTCTGACTGATGCTTGCGCTCACCCGACCCACCCGGACACTGGAAACCCCCCAAGGTTTTTCAGCGTCCGGGTGGGTCACTTATTTCCCCTGTAACATCTATATGATCGTCATGCCTGAATTTGCGCAGCAAATTCCAGGGGCATCTATAGTCATACCCGATAAAAATCTTACATTTTTATCGGGTATGACTATGAAAACCAACTCCGAAAGAGTTGGTTTTCATAGTCATAGATCCCCGGACAAGCCGGAGATGACACAAGGGGGGCCGGAAGGATACGCACCACCCTTCACCCTACCGTCCCTTTCCGTGGTCCCGTGATTGACCTTCCACCTTCGCTTCGCCGCGCGGGGAGGCCGATGGGTGCTCGCCTTTATGTGCTTTATATTTCTCCACCTGATGTTTCTGCAGCCCGTGCCAGGAGCCGAGGCCGGTGACATCGCCGGGGAAGGGGTGGTCGCCGTCGAGCTTCGGCCACACTCTGGTGGTTTCCGTCACGCCGCCGCCCACGCCGTCGCCGTTCAGGAAGGTGACGTTATGCGCGTGGGTATGGGAATCGGTGGTGACTTTCAGCACCATCGCGGCGTGGTTCTCGAAAATCACCGTATCGCCCGGCTGCGGGAGATGTTTTTCGGGGTGCGCGAGAAGTTCCTCCCGCGCGGTGTAGGCACGCGCATCGCGGAACTGATCCGCCAGTTCCTCCGGGGTATCCACGAACTTGTCCGTCAGCCGCAATTCCTTATAAATCGTGCCGGGAATCTGCGCGGCGTAGTCGTCGTCGCGGACGGTCTGATTCCCCACCAGTGCGATGCGCATCTTGGCTTCTTCGGCAGTGTTGCCCTCAAATTCGCGGATATGTTCCAGCAACTCCCGCGTCGTCACCTTCGCGGGTGAAGTTGCGGCTTCGTACAAACCCTCCAGAGAAACATAGCCCTGCACTTTACCGGGATATTTTCCGGCCTTCTCCGGATAAGGCCATTCCCGCGTGGTTTCCGTCACCTCGCGGTGCGCCCCTCCATCCCCGTTCAGGAAGGTGATGTGGTGCGTTCCGTCATCATCGCTCGTCACCTTTACCACCGTGGCGACGTGCCGCTCGAAAACAAGCGCATCGCCCGGCTGGGGGAAGTTGCGTTCCGGATCGTCGAGGATTTGCTCCTGCGTCACGAACGCGCCGCCCTTTTTAGCTTCGCTGCGCATCTCCGCCGGGGTATCCACGCGTTTATCCAGCAGCCCTGCGCGGTAATAGGCATCCCCGGTAATCTGCGCAGCATAATCATTGGACAGGTTTTCATAGCCGTCTTCGCGGAGTTGCTCCTTGGCCTCGTCGGCGGAATTGCCCCTGAATTTCCCAATATCCTTCAGCACGTGCGTCCGCGTTTCCGCGAGGGAGCCTGGATGCCTCACTTCGTCGGAAGATTTGGCCTCGTCGGAAGATTTGGCCTCCTCAGAAGATTCGGCATGGGAAGTTTTCCGCGCGGTATGCTGCGTGGCGGTTGTTTCTCCCGCATCCGGCTCCCCGTCAATCACGCCCTTCGCGCTGGCGTTTCCCGGCGCGCCCATCATTCCGAGGGCGACCATCGCGCCCTGCACCACGCGATTTTGCGCCAGACGCTCCAGAAAAGTTCTGGAACTTCCGCCCGCGCTGTCTTCCGTATCATTATCCATGAGGATGCCCTTATTATCTGTTTTCGCCATTGTAGCACAGAAAGGTTAACGCCCCGTTAACGTCGGGGAGGTTTTTTGTACGTCCCAAGGCTTCCGGCCTGTTTTACCCACGCGAGAATCGTTATGGCGATCACTGCCACGGGGCTGATGAACACACACAGAAGCCTGAACAGGAACCGCATAAAACTCCCCATAAAGAAATGGGTCACCAATGCGCGCGGGCTGCTGGTGACCGGGGAGTTAAGAAAACCTATCAGACGAAAGGTCACGACAGCCTTTGGTCGTGAGACTTGGACATACGCTGCCGTCTCCCCGGCCAGAAGGCAGGGAAACGACAATTTTTGTGACGGTGTTTGCCAACACCGCGCCTGACAAGGAGGTTCTTACGCCCCGGGACGACATTCATCTTTCCAGGAAGGATTCTATGGGGATAGCGGGCAAAAGTAAAGGAGGGCGTGAATCCGCGCAGGGTTGTTCAGTTTTCTCTATTTCGCTTCTTCCGTGTGCGGGAGAGGCGGCAAACCGTTCTACGATGCGCGCCGATCACCATTTATGAAATATGAAAAATGCTCCGGCAGCAATCATGGCGAAGCCTGCGGCGTGGTTCCAGTGCAAGGATTCCCCAAGGTATAAAACGGAGAATGCGGCGAAGACCAGGAGCGTAATGATTTCCTGGATGGTTTTCAATTCCGCTCCGGAGAAGTGGCCGTAACCCATCCGGTTGGCGGGAACCTGGAGGCAATATTCAAAGAACGCGATGCCCCAGCTGACCGCAATCACGATATAAAGCGGCGTGGCCTTGAATTTAAGATGCCCGTACCAGGCAAAGGTCATGAAGATATTGGAAAGCAGCAGCAGCCCGATGGTCGCCAGGGGAGTGGGAATCATGTTCTAATACCTTGCCAAAAACATATCCTAATAGTAGTTCCCCTTTTAATAAAGGGGAACTACTGTATACTCCCCCGCCATGAGCAAATTCCGCACCTCCCTCGCCCTGCACCTCGAACCAAGGATGCTCGGCATTCTGCTGCTCGGCTTCATGAGCGGCCTGCCGCTTGCGCTCACGGCCTCCACCCTTTCCACCTGGCTGAAGGATGCGGGGGTGAACATCAGCACCATCGGGCTGTTCGCCTCGGTGGGGATTCCGTATTCCATCAAGTTCCTGTGGGCACCGGTGATTGACAGCAGCCCGCTGCCCCTGCTCACGCGGTGCTTCGGGCGGCGGCGGAGCTGGGTGCTGCTGACGCAGGCCTGTCTGGTGCTGGCGATTGCTGCGATGGCGTTCGCCGACCCCGGTGCGGATGCGTGGCTGACCGCGCTGGCGGCGTTCGCGGTGGCTGCCTTCTCCGCCAGCCAGGATGTGGTGCTGGATGCCTACCGCGTGGAGCGGCTGGAGCCTTCCGAATACGGCCCCGGCACGGCGATGTTCACGCTGGGCTATCGGCTGGGGATGCTGGTTTCCGGCGCGGGTGCGCTTTACCTCG